>JBGVLA010000065.1:0-16571 GCA_045124015.1 Eubacteriales bacterium
CATCGCGGTCGTAGGGCAGTCGGGAAATCTCGCTCCTGCGGATAAGAAGCTGTATGCACTTAGAGACGTTACCGCAACGGTCGATTCGATTCCGCTCATTGCATCGAGCATCATGTCCAAAAAACTTGCGGCAGGGGCAAAGTCCATCGTGCTTGACGTTAAGGTGGGAAGCGGCGCGTTTATGAAGGATACCGAATCGGCAAAAACGCTTGCGAAAAAGATGGTTGCCATCGGCAAGGCGGCAGACAGAAGCATGGCGGCGATCCTCACGAATATGGATATCCCGCTTGGATTTGCCATTGGCAATGCGCTCGAGGTCAAAGAAGCCGTTGCCGTTTTAGAGGGGAAAGGTCCGTGTGATTTGATGGAGGTCTCTCTGGCGCTTGCCTCCGAAATGCTTTCGCTTTCCTTGCATATCCAAGCGGAAGAAGCGCGCGAAAAATGCCTTTCCGTGATTGCTGACGGTTCGGCAAAGCGTAAGCTTTGCGAAATGGTGCGCGCACAGGGCGGCGATGCTTCTTATATTGAAGATATGGAAAAATTCCCGCGTGCCGAAACGGTCTGCAAGGTGCTTTCGCCCGAGGAAGGCTATCTTTCGCATATGGATGCGGAAAAGATCGGTATTGCCAGCTCGCTTCTCGGAGCGGGACGCGAGAAAAAGGAAGACTCACTTGATATGACCGCAGGCATCGTGCTTTGCAGAAAAACGGGCGACTATGTGAAAAAAGGAGATGTCCTTGCCGAGCTTCATACCTCGACGCGAGATACGCGGTCGGCGGAAGAAACGTTTCTTTCGGCGCTTGCGTTTTCAGGGATTCAGCCCGAGCCTGCAAAATTGATTTATGAAATTGTACGATAAGGAGAAATCCTCATGATATCCAATAAGATCATCGATTGGACGCTGGACTATGAGGCATATCATTTGCCTTGCAAAGCGCCGTGTTCCCTGTATTCGGTACTGTTACAATATAATAAGATCGAGCATCCGTATGACCGCATGAACGAGCACACGGCAACACCGCTTTCCGAAAAGGATTCGGAAATGTCCGCCGTGTTTACGGTCAGCGCGGAAATGCTCGCAAAAAAGCATCTTGACCTTGTATTCTATGGGCTCGATACGCTTTGCGACGTCTATGTGAACGGCAAAAAACTGCTTTATGCCGATAATATGCACCGCACATGGCGCATCGATATCAAAAATATCGTACACCTTGGTGAAAATACCGTAAGACTTCATTTTTATTCCCCCTCGGAATACATAACCCGAAAATTCAAGGAGCAGTACGTATTCACCGCAACAGCGGGCGGTGCTGTCATGGAGGGCATCGGTCATATCCGCAAGTCGCATTGTATGTTCGGTTGGGATTGGGGTCCGAAGCTCCCCGATATGGGACTTTACCGAGACGTAACGGTGGAAGCCTATGACAACCGCATCGACGATATCGTGATCCATCAAAAGCATGAGAACGGCAAGGTTTCCTTGGTGATTTCCGTTTCTGCACTTGAAAAGGAAGACTCTCTTGGTGTTGGGCTTGTCATCACAGACCCCGACGGGGAAGGGTCGGATTATCTTTTGTATGAAGGCGATACCTATGAAATTGAGATCGCAGACCCGAAGCTCTGGTGGCCGAACGGACTTGGCGAGCAGCCGCTCTATACGCTGACCTTTACGCTTTGTCGAAATGGAATTGAAGTTTTGGATCAAGCAGAAAAAACGATAGGTTTGCGAACACTTACCGTCAGCACCGAAAAGGACGAATACGGCGAGGAATTTTGCCATGTGGTAAACGGCGTGAAGTTCTTTGCCATGGGTGCGGACTACGTTCCCGAGGATAGTATTCTCGCTTGGCGCTCTCCCGAACGTACGGAAAAGCTGATAAAATCCTGTGTTAAGGCGAATTTCAATTCCATTCGCGTTTGGGGCGGCGGATTTTATCCCGACGATTCGTTCTATGCGCTTTGCGACAAGTACGGGCTTGTCGTTTGGCAGGATTTCATGTTTGCTTGCGCGACGATGCATCTGACTCCTGAATTTGAAGCGAACATCATGCGTGAGTTTGAGGACGTTTTGAAGCGTATCCGTCATCACGCTTGCATCGGGCTTCTTTGCGGTAACAACGAAATGGAGCTTGCGCTCATCGATTGGAGCTCCTGTATTCCGTACAACACGCCGAAGACCTTTGCGGATTATCTGCGCCAATATGAAGAGCTCATTCCCGAGGCTTGCGCGAAATGGGCGCCCGATATCTTTTATTGGCCCGCGTCGCCGTCCTCTCACGGCAGCTTTGACGACCCGAACGCCGAGGATATGGGCGATAATCATTATTGGAAGGTTTGGCATGGCGGCGTGCCGTTTGAAGAATACCGCAAGCATTATTTCCGTTATTGCTCGGAATTTGGCTTTGAAGCATTCCCGATGATGAAAACGCTCAAAAGCTTTGCGCGCGATGAGGATATGAAGCTCGATTCCGACGTGATGCACTCGCATCAGAAGTGCCTGAGCGGTAACGAAAAGATATTGTCCTACGTGAAGGATTATTATAAGATCCCCGAGGATTTTTCGTATTTCGTCTATCTTTCGCAGATCTTGCAGGCGGATGCGATTCGCTACGGCGTGGAACATTTCCGCAGACACAGAGGACGCTGTATGGGCGCGCTTTATTGGCAGCTCAACGATTGCTGGCCTGTGGTTTCGTGGGCTTCCGTCGATTACTTCGGCAGATGGAAGGCGCTCCACTATCGCGCAAGAAAATTCTTTGCGCCCGTCATGATCGCGCTTCATGAGGACGGAAATGAGAAGATCGTAAATATCGCAAACGAAACGCGAGATGCCTTTGACGGTGCCATTTCCGTTGCGGTGAAAAATAACAAATTTGAGGTTTTGGCATCGTATCGCACGGAGGTCTCTGTTTCTGCTCTCTCTGCCAAGGATGTTGTTTTGCCGACTGAAATTTCCGAAATGCTCGACAAGAATGTAAATGAACTTTTCCTCGAATATACACTCGAAAAGGACGGCGAGATTTTGGAGCGTGATGGTAAAATTTATGCAAAACCCTCGGAATACCGTTTTGAAGATCCCGAAATCACGGCTGAGCTTCGTGAAGAAAACGGCGCGTTCTATCTCGATATCACGGCATCCCGTTTTGCCAAAAACATCATGATCGAATGGGAAAATGCAGAGGTTACGCCCGAGGATAACTTCTTTGATATCACAAACGGCAAGGTCTCCGTTTTGCTTTCGGGTGAGAGGGACGATATCCTTTCTGAGATGCCGAAGATCCTTTCGGTTTATGATGTGCAAAAATAAATCTGATATAACGAAAACGCTCCGCATCGCGGAGCGTTTTCGTTGTTTATCATGTTTGCGGGGCGCGCCAATCGAAGATAAGCTCGGGGGCGCGGAAGGGAAGACGGAAAAAGCGCTCGTCTGCTTTGTGTCCCTTCGTTTTTTGACATATGATATTCACAAGCATTTGAATATCGTTCAAGTCATGGTAATGTGTTCCGGGGCGGAAATACCAAAAGAGATTTTCTTCGGCATCCAAAAAGCGGTAGACTTCCTTTGCCGCCATGGTAGTCTGCCATGAGCCGACGGGGTTTGCCCAAATATCTCCTGCCGCCTCCGAAATGAACAGTGTACGCGGTGCGACCATGGCTTTGAGCATATGGGCGTCAAAGGGAAGATCTGCTTCTTTTTCTGCATATTCGTGGAGATCGGGTCCCATCCAGTAATCAAAATAATGCAAAAGATTTTTGAGGGTTTCGCTTTTTTCAGGTTCTTTTCCCATATAAGATGCGCTCATATGTATGCGATAGCATCCGCAAGCGCCTGCGCAGGTTTCATTGGGATTGACGATGGCGGCGCGTTCATCGAGTGCGCCTGCGAGTGCCGCTGTTTTGCCGCCGCGGGAATGACCCGTGAAGGCAACGCAAGACATATCCGAAAGACCGAGAATTTCGAGTGCATCGACGCAACGGGAGTATCCCCAAGCCCATGCACCAAGTGCGCCAAAGGTATAGTCGGGGTATACTTCATAGAGAGCGCCTTGTCTTCTGCCCTCGTAAAGTACGTCGTGCGCAAGCTCAGTGCGGTCAAAAAATGCCCATTGTATACCTTCATTTTGAGCGATATTCAAAAACTCCTTGTCCATTGCATAACAAAAGCAGAGGTCGCCGTCTACGATGACGGGGGGCTTTTTATCGGTATTATAATCAAATTGCTCTTTGGTCGGCAGATGCAGACGCATACGGAAGCTGACGGTCTTTTCTTTTGTGCCTGCTGTGATCAGATACGTGTTGCTTTTGCCCTTTCCACCGAGATAAAGCGTTTCTACCTTAAAGACCTCGGGTTTTGGGGGCATCGTGCCGTATTGCAGTTCAATGACGGTCTTGTAAAGCTCTTTGCGGCGCTTTTTCCAGTCTTCTTTCGTTTTGACAGGCGTGCCGTCATCAAAAAGAAAGGGGTCGGGAAGCTTTCCGAGAACCTTGTATTCTGTGATCTCCAGCATATTTTCTTGAACGATATTCAAATCAAGACCTCCTTACGTTCGGAACATATCCATGATAGCGGATGCGTTTTGTATATCGGCTTCAAGATCCTCAGCAAAAATCGCTTCCAATGTGATGCGCTGATCGTAACCGATCTCACGGAGCGTATCTATCCACTGCTTGCAGATTTCACGGTCGGCTTCGATCGGAACACGGCGGTCGACGTTCGGACGTGCGATATGCGCGTGCAGGAGCTTGTTTCCGCTATTTTTCAGAGAATCAAGCGTTTCGCCGTTCATATGGAAATGGAAGAAATCTACGAGCATACCGACGGCTTCATGGGACAAAAGATTACAAAGCGAGATGCCTTCGGCTACGGTATTGATGAAATTCGTTTCTGTATAGCGCAGCGGTTCGATGGCGACCTTCATGCCGTTTTTCTTTGCGATATCACCGAGAAGCTGTAAAAGCGCAAGAATATCCGCTTCGGCGCGTGCTTTTTCCATGTTGTCGGGTATGGCGCGTGCTTTTCCCGAGCCGAAAACCGCGATTTCCGCACCCAGCATTTTTGCGCGGTAAAACCCTTTTTCCGCAAAATCGCGCACGTCATCGAGAGGTGTTTTTTCTTTACCGAGCAAGCAAAAATTCGACGTGAACATTCCGTTTACGGCGTCTATGTCGATCTCCGCTTGCTTTCGAGCTTCGCACATTTCTTGAAATTTTGCATCCTCTGCAAGTGCGATGCCGGCAAAATAACCCTCAGCATAGTCGTAACCGTTTTTTTGTATCAGACGCCAACGGTCGGGCGAGCTACAGTTTATACCAATTTTCATGCATATCCTCCAAATAGTTTTGTTTAGATTTATTGTAATATAGATGGGGGAGGGTTGTCAAGTATCAAAATTTTCGAGAGAGAAAAGAATATGAAATTTTGCCGATTCTGTTGCAATTTGGCGCGAGATGATATATAATATACAAGGTACGGATTTTTACAGTGCTATTTTTTTGAAAAAAGAAAAGCCCCGAGCGCGCAAATGCACGTCGAGGCTCTTTATCGGTATACGGCAAATGCTGACAAAAGGGCGCGTGTGTTGAGGATTCAAAAAGAAAAAGCCCCGAGCGCGCAAATGCACGTCGAGGCTCTCGACCTGGAGCGGATGACGGGAATCGGACCCGCATATTCAGCTTGGGAAGCTGACATTCTACCACTGAATTACATCCGCAGATTTCCCACTGCGGTGGGAAAAATAAAAACTCCGACAAGCGGAGTTTTGGAGCTAATGATGGGACTCGAACCCATGACCTGTTGATTACGAATCAACTGCTCTACCACCTGAGCCACATTAGCATCGTGAGACATATTTTATCACAATCCTTGTGATTTGTCAACAGTAAAATGAAAAAAACTTAAAGAAGATTTTATTAAAAATCGGAGGATACATGAAACTGACAGATATATCCTATGCGCGTGCAGTTATGGAAAAGCATGGCATCGCACCGCAAAAACGCTACGGACAAAACTTTCTTATCAGCGATAACGTCGTTTCCCGTATCGCGGATACGCCCAAAAGAGGGGATGGGGAGCTTGGTATCATCGAGATCGGTCCCGGTATCGGTACGCTGACGGAAAAGCTCGCTGTTCGCTACAAAAAGGTCGTTGCCGTTGAGATCGATACATCGCTCATTCCCGTGCTTGCAGATACGCTTTCGGATTTTGATAACGTAAAGGTCATCAATGCCGACGCCATGAAAACGGATTTTGAAGCGCTTGTTAAAGAAGAATTCGGCGATATGCCTGTGGCTGTCTGCGCGAATTTGCCGTATTATATTACATCACCCGTCATCATGAAGCTGCTCGAAACCGAGGGACTTTTCGAATCGATCACCGTTATGATCCAAAAGGAGGTCGCAGATAGACTTTGTGCATCTCCGAATACGGAGGATTACGGTGCCATTACGGCGGCTTGCGCGTACTATGCGGACATTGAAAAATGCTTTACCGTTTCTCCTGCAAACTTCATTCCGCCCCCGAAGGTAACGTCCAGCGTCATTCGTATGAATATTCATAAAACACCGCCCGTTGCATGCGAAAATAAGGAAAATCTTTTCCGTGTCATTCGCGGCGCGTTCGCTAAGCGCAGAAAAACACTTTCCAATTCTCTTTCGGGTGAAACGAATAAGCTTTCCAAGGCGCAGATCGAAGAGGTGCTGATTTCTCTCGGATATCGCGCCGACGTGAGAGGCGAAACGCTCGGTCTTGCAGATTTTGCAAGGATATCCGATGCCATTACACTTTGAGATCGAGGACCTTTGATATGAACGAAAAATTTGAAGCCTTCAAGGCTTATATCGCAGGAAAAACCGTTGCACTTCTTGGTATGGGCATCAGCAATCGTGCGGCGGTGGATTTTCTTCTTTCCTGCGGTGCAAAATTGACTGCACGCGATAAAAATCCTGCACCCGATGCAGAGATCACGGAATTTCTCCATTCGCGCGGCGTCAAAATGATATACGGCGACGGCTATCTTTCCGATATCACGGAGGATATCGTTTTCAAATCGCCGGGCATCCGATATGATATCCCTGAGCTTCTTTCGGCGGCAGAGAGCGGCTGTGTTATCACATCCGAAATGGAAGTTTTTCTCTCGCTTTGTCCCGCAAGGGTCTTTGCCGTTACAGGAAGCGACGGTAAAACGACCACGACGACGCTCGTTTCCGAAATGCTTAAAAAAACGACGGAAAGGGAAGGCACTCGCGTTTTTCTCGGTGGTAATATCGGTACGCCTCTTTTGCCGTACCTTGCCGAAATCCATGAGAACGATTACGCCGTTCTTGAGCTTTCCAGCTTCCAGCTCCATACGATGAAGTTTTCGCCTCTTTCGGCTATCGTTACAAACGTTACGCCAAACCATTTGAATTGGCATACCGATATGGAGGAATATACCGAAAGCAAACGTAATATTTACAAATACCAAAAAAACGGAACGCGTCTGACCTTGAACGCGGAAAATGAACTTACACGCAAGATGGCGGAGGATGCCAAAGCGGAAGTTACACTCTTTTCTTCCAAGGGAAGACCGGACGCCGATAGATGCTGTTATCTCGAAAACAATGTGATCTATTATGAAGCGGACGGTGAAAAGCAAGCGGTCATGAACCGCGCGGATATTAAAATCGTCGGGATGCACAACGTGGAGAACTATATGGCGGCGATCTCTGCCGTTTGGGGCTACGTTTCTCCTGAGGATATGCGCGAGGTTGCAGGGACGTTTGGCGGTGTACGTCATAGGATCGAGCTTGTTTGCGAAAAAAACGGCGTGAAATTCTACAATAGCTCCATCGATACGAGTCCCACGAGAACGCTTGCGGCGCTTGCTTCCTTTGAAGAAAGGCTCATCGTTATCGTCGGTGGTTACGATAAGCATATCCCCATAGATCCGCTGATCACACCTCTTGCCGAAAAGGCAAAATTCGTCGTCGGTACAGGCGATACGGGGATGCAGGTCTTGGATGCTTTGATAAAAGCGGATTATCCGCGAAAACAAACGGCTTATATCGGAGATTTCGATACGGCGGTACATTTCGCGGCAGACCTTGCAAAGTCGGGAGATACGGTTTTGCTTTCTCCTGCGGCGGCAAGCTTTGATGCTTTTCCGAACTTCGAGAAACGAGGCGATCGCTTCTCGGAGATCGTAAAGACTTTATAAATTCTGATTTTAGTGAAAGGAATGACAATATACAATGGAAATCAAAAAACTTCTCACCGATCTTTGCGGACTTATGTCTGTGGTTGGATTTGAGTATCATGATGAAGAAAAACTGACGGAACTCGTCTCTCCGTATTTTGATGAGCACGAATATGACAGCGTTGGCAATCATATTTTTGTGAAGCGTTGCGGAAAAGAGAACGCCAAGCGTCTCTTTATCGACGTGCATTATGATGAGATCGGTCTTATGGTCAAGGGTATCACCGACGGAGGCCATCTTCGCATTTGTACGCTCGGCGGCTTGGATGCCCGTATCTTGCCTGCTTCCGAGGTCATCGTTTACGGCAAGGAGACCATGCCCGGTATCGTTCTGATGAAGCCGACAGTGCTTATGGACGGCAAGGAAAAGGAAAAGCTCACGGCGATTCCCGAGCTTCTCGTGGACGTAGGTCTTACCAAGGAGGAAGCGGAAGCGCTTACCCCTATCGGCACACCTATCGGCTTTGAGCCCGTTTATACCGAGCTTCGCGGCGGTTATATCGCGGGCAAAGGCATGGACGATAAATGCTGTGCGATCCCTGTCATTGCGGCGGTTGCGGCATTGGATGTAAATGAGCTGGATTGTGATATTTATTTTTCTATGTCGGCAAAGGAAGAGGTCGGACACCGTGCAGTTTCTTCTGCGGCGTTTCGTATCCGTCCCGATGCGGCGATCGTTCTCGACGTCGGCTTCGGTCTTGCACCCGAGGGCAAAAAACCCGATGATGCCGATATGAAGGGCGGTCCTATCGTAACGCTTTCCGCGCTTCTCGATAAGGACTTTACCGATATGGTCATCGAAACCGCGAAGAAAGCGGAGATCCCGTGTCAGCCCATCGTGGATGCGACCTCTACCGGTACACACGCGGACGATATCGTCTATGCGGCCGGCGGTATTCCCACCGTGCTTCTCGGTGTTCCTCTTTGGTTTATGCATACGGCAAACGAAACGGTCGCGCTCGACGACCTCAAGTATACCGCAAAGCTTCTTGCGGCAGTTATTCGTGAAAAATTCGGCAGAAAGGACGGCTAAACGATGAATACGGAATTTTTGAAATCTCTTGCGGCGGTTTGCGCTCCCTCGGGTGCGGAAAAGGATGCGGCAGTTATCATCGAAAAGGAGATCGCACCCTTCTGCGATGAGGTCAAATTTGATAAGATCGGCAATCTGATTGCGAAGGTCTCTCCCAAAAACGGCACACCCGAAAAGAAAATGATGATTGTGGCACATATGGACGAAGTCGGCTTTATGGTCAAAAACATCGACAACGACGGCAGAGTGCGCATCGCGCTTCTCGGCGATGTGGATACGAGAACGCTTTCGGGCAGACGCGTGATGTTTACAAACGGCGTTTGCGGCATCGTTGCGGCAAAGCCGATCCACGTTCTCTCCGAGGGTGAGCGTTTCAAGCCCACGGCTGTAAAATCTCTCTATATCGAGCTTGGCACAAAGAACAAGGCGGAGACCGAAGAGCTTGTTCATGTTGGAGATTACGGCACGTTTGAACCGAAATTTACCGAGATGAGAAACGGTCATCTTGCGGGCAAGGCACTTGGCGGACGCTCTTGCGTTGCGCTCCTTTGCGAGCTTATCCGCGCTGTCAACAAGGAAGAACTCAAGGACGAGCTGTATTTTGTTTTCTCCGTCAAGCGCGAAATTGCCAAAATGCAGTTTGGTGTGGAGGCCGCGGCGTTTACGCTTGCTCCCGATTTTGCGATCGTGCTCGATGCAACCGCATCGGCAGACTTTGACGGCGTGAAGGAGCATGAGCGCGGTACAAAATGCGGCGGCGGTGTTGTGATCGCTCCTGCTGACATGAAAACGATTTACGATCGCAATGCGTTTGCGGAAGCTGTTGCTTTCTGTGAAGAAAACGGTGTTTCGTTCCAATATCCCGCGACGGCGGCGGGTGTCGGAAACGAGGCGGGAAGCATCCATAGAACGGGTGTTGGTATCCCCTCTCTTTCTCTCGCTATTCCGACGAGAAATCTCCGCTCGGGCGCGGAAATCATTTGTCAAAACGATCTGGATGCAGCTTTTGCGCTTTTGAAGCATCTTGTGAAATAAACTTTGGAGGACTTTGAACTATGTTTACGGAACTTAAAAAATTTGTAATGGCGGACGGCGTTTCCGGTGATGAAGCCGGCATTTCCGCGGTGATCGCGGCGGAGATCGCGCCGTATGTAGATGAAATCAAAACCGATGCAATGGGCAACCTCATTGCTTTCAAAAAGGGTACGGGTAAAAATCCGAAAAAGGTGATGTTTGCGGCACATATGGATGAGATCGGCTTTATGGTCAATTTCATCGATGATAAGGGCTTTATCCGTCTTTCCAAAATGGGCGGCATCAACTATGGCGCGGCGGCGTTTTCCGAGGTCGTATTCAAGAGCGGACTTCGCGGCGTCATCGTTCCCGATGCCAATACCGCACCGAATGATTTCGGACCTAACAAGGTCTATGTTGATATCGGTGCAAAAAACAAGAAGGAAGCGGAAAAGAAGGTCAAGATCGGCGATACCTGCCGTATTGCACCGAGCCTTACTAAGCTCATGAACGGTCGTGTTTACGGTCGTCCCATCGATGACAGAATCGGTTGTCTGATGCTTTTTGAAGCGGCAAAAACAGCGAAGCATTTTGAAAACGACGTTTACTTTGTTTTCACCGTTCAAGAAGAGGTCGGCGTTCGCGGTGCAAAGACCGCGGCATTCGGCATCATGCCCGATTATGCGGTTGCGGTCGATATCGGCGGCTCGGGCGACGTTCCGAACTGCACACCCTTTGCAGTCGTTCTCGGCAGCGGTATCGCCATCAAGCTCAAGGATGGCATGGTCATCTGCCACAAGACGATGGTCGATACGATGAAAAAGATCGCAGAAGAAACCAAAACGCCCTATCAGCTTGAGATCCTCGAAAGAGGCGGCACAGATACTTGTATGCTCCAGCAGACAGGTGCAGGCTGTATCGCAGGTGCGCTCTCCGTTCCTACACGCTATGGTCATAGTGCAGTGGAGATCGTGGATATGGGCGATGTTGCAGGCGGCGTGAAGATCCTTGCAGGTCTTTGCGAAGCAGAGCTTGCATAAGTGAGAGGAAGCTCTGACATGGAATTTTCTGAAAAAATCTTAAATCTTGCCGCAGAAGCGGAAAGGGAACTTGCTCCCGTTTTTGCGGAAATGGATCAAATTGCATATAAAAACTCTGCGAGAGTGCTCGATAGCTTCCGCCGTCATCGTGTTTCCGATGCGATGTTCGGCGGCTCTACGGGCTACGGCTACGGCGATACGGGCAGAGATGCGATGGGCGATATCTACGCAGACGTTTTCGGTGCGGAATCCGCGTTTGTCCGTCATAATATCGTCAACGGCACGCAGGCGATCGCAACGGTGCTTTTCGGACTTCTCCGTCCCGGTGATATCATGCTTGCCGTAACGGGCAGACCTTACGATACGCTCTCCGAGGTCATCGGCGATAAGACCAAAAACGGCGACGGCTCTCTTGCGGACTTCGGCGTGGAATACGACGAGGTCGCGCTTCTTCCCGATGGCGGGATCGACTTTGATGGCATCGATAAGAAGCTCGCTGAGCACGGTAAGCGCGTGAAGGTCGTGTTCATTCAGCGCTCCAAGGGCTACGCGAACCGCCCCACGCTTTCCTCGAAAGAAATCGGTGAGATCGCAAAATTCTCCAAAGCGAGAAGCGATGCTTACGTCGTCGTTGACAACTGCTACGGTGAATTTTGCGATGACAGCGAGCCCACCGCTCACGGCGCGGACGTCATCGTCGGCTCTCTCATTAAAAATCCCGGCGGCGGTCTTGCGGCTTCGGGCGGTTACGTGGCAGGCACGAAGCGCGCCGTCGAGCTTTGCTCTTACCGTTTGACAACGGTCGGTATCGGTATGGAATGTGGCGCTTCTCTCGGTCAGACGAGAGATATCTGCCGTGGCTTCTTCTTTGCGCCTCACGTTGTCGCGCAGGCGAAGAAAACGGCGGCGTTCGCGGCGTACATCTTTGAAAAACTCGGCTATGAGGTCGAGCCCAAATATACGGATACGCGCCACGATATCATTCAGACCGTGAAATTCGGCAATCCCGACGGTCTTTGCGCGTTCTGCCGCGGTATTCAGGCAGGTTCTCCCGTGGATTCCTTCGTAACTCCCGAACCTTGGGATATGCCCGGTTATGATGACCAGGTCATCATGGCGGCAGGTACGTTTATTCAGGGTGCTTCCATCGAGCTTTCTGCAGATGGCCCTCTGCGTCCTCCGTATACCGCATTTTTCCAAGGCGGTCTGACTTATGAGAGCGGTAAATACGCCATCATGATGGCGGCAGATTATTTGCTTGGCAATCATCAATGATGTTTTGAAAAATAAAAATAAAAACGAACCCTTTTGGGCTTCTTCCAAAAGGGTTTCTGCTTTGTGAGGTTCTTATGATACGAAAACTTACTCCTTGCGATAGAGAAATCTTTCTTTCTCTTTTGCGTGAATTTTATACCTCGGATGCCGTTTTGCATCCGATTCCCGAAGATTATCATGCGGCGGCGTTTGAGGAAATGATGCGCTCGGATGTGTATGCCGATGGCTTCCTTATATATGATAAGGATGAACTTGCAGGATACGCCATGACGGCGAAGACCTATTCCCATGAGGCGGGCGGTCTTTGCGTTTGGATCGAGGAGCTCTATTTGACACCTGCTCACCGCGGAAAAGGTCTTGGACATGAATTTTTCGCCTTTGCCGAGGATTTTTACGGCAAGGATCTTCGCCGTATGCGACTTGAAACAGAGCCGGAAAACGAAAAAGCGGAGAAGCTTTATCGCAATCTCGGCTTTGATGAGCTTGGATATCGCCCCTTTGTGAAGGAATTTGCGAAAAAATAATAAACGTGTGTTGCCTCATATTGGGTCAAGGGGCAATGTCTCTTACCGTTTCTTTTGGTTCTTTTTCTTGTCGGAACAAGAAAAGAACGCTGAGTTTTTCTTTTTGTAACTTTTTCTTTATATTCAAAGAAAAAGTTTAAGGAAAAAGAAAGCCAAATCGCAAAAGCCGACACTGTATAGATGTAAGCGAGGAAAGACGGTCCGGAACGTCCAAACCCTCCGTACAAAATTACAGACCGAAAGAGGAACAGATCATGACATACGCGGAACATTACGCATCGGAATATCTCGGCGCGATCTTCTATTATTGTCTTCGCAAGACAGGAAGCGAGCAGGAAGCCGAGGAGCTTTCCTCCGATATCACCATCGCCATTTTGCAGGAGCTTCATAAGGGTACGATTCCCGAAAGCTTTTCCGCGTGGGTGTGGAAAATCGCAAAAAACCGCTATGCCAGATGGGCAGACAAAAAGCACAAGAAAAACGAGCTTTTTGACGGCGAGGATATCGCGGAGCATATCGATATCGCAGATGAAGAAATGAACGCGGAAGAAAATCTCGTTCATGCGGAAACGATCGCCATTCTTCGCCGTGAGCTTGCCTTTATCCGCTCGGATTACAGACAGGTGCTCGTCGCGTTTTATATCGACGATAAAAGCCTGCCTACGATCGCCAAGGAAACAGGTCTTCCTCTCGGTACTCTCAAAACAAGGCTCATCAAAGCCCGTGAAATTTTGAAAGAAGGTATGGATATGGCACGCGAATTTGGTAAACTCAGTTATAGACCCGAAAATATTTCTTTTGTGAATTACGTTCCCAAACCCGGAAAACGAAACGAACCCTGGTCGCTTTTTGAAAAGCTTCTCCCGAAAAATATTCTCCTTGCGGCGTACAGAAACCCCATGACCGCAGAAGAACTCTCTCTTGAACTCGGCGTTGCGCTTCCGTATTTGGAGGAAGAGATTGCCGTTCTCGAAAAACAGCTTTTGCTCCGTAAAAACGGCAAAAAATATGAATCGACCATTGCTATCATCAGCGCGGATGCACAGCGCAAGATTTTTGAAACACTTTGTAAGCTGGCGCCTGCGATGGAAAAGAAGATTGAAAAATTCCTTGCGCTCCGCGACGAGCTTTACGCAAAAAACGGACTGCGCTGGAATCTCGGCGCACAGCCCGAGGAGGATATGCGCTGGGCAAGACTTATGCGCGCAACGGACGTGGCACTTTTTGAGCTTTCTTCTCCCGAAGCGGAAACGAGAACCAAGCGACCGAACGGCGGTGAATGGGATATCATCGGCTGTGAAGAATATCATGGCGATGGCTTTAACTTTGTCGGTCAGCACGGCACGTATGAATCCGAAGCGTATTTTACACAATATAAGTTTGGTTTCCGCAACATTTGCACAAAGACACCCGGGCATATGAGAGGCTATCTTGCCGACGCGCTCGAAGCCGTTTGCGAGGGCAGAGAAGCGGACGAAAGCGCCGTTCGTGAACTTTGCGATATGGGCTATCTCAAGGAGGAAAACGGCGCGTATATTCCGCAGATGATGGTCGTGGATGCACGCTTGGGCGATATCGGAGATAAGGGGCTTCCCGAAGAAGACAAGAAAACGCTTTCTGCGGCATGGCGCGAGGTCTTGGATTCTGCCCGCGAGATTAAGGAAGCAAGCAAAAAGATCCTTCTTGCGGAAATTCCCGCCTCCTTCATGAATGATCCCATCGGCAAAGCGATCATCGCGGATCACATTTGGGAGGCTCGCGGCGCGGTTCTCGAATTTGCAATCGGCAACGGTTATATCTCCTATGCGGAAAATGACCCCAGATTTTTGCTCGGTACGATGATCACGGTGAACAACGAGAAAAGCAAATTTGCTTTGTGAGAAAATGGGATGTTGTCTGCCCTACATAACAACATGAAAATATCTATATTTATGCGAAAAATGCACGAAAAATTCGTGCATTTTTTTGTTTTTTATACCCATGATTTCGACCTTTTTTTCGGATTGCGTCATGTATAATACTATCATGCAACATGAAAAGGAGAGCGTGATGGTCGAGGAAATTTACGGAGATGTTCTCTTTATCATCAATTTCAGTATGGACTTCCTTTCCCTTTATATGGTGGGGAAGCTTTTACATATACCCATGAAGGCATGGCGCGTGATTTTCGGGGCATCGCTCGGCGCATTTTACGGCGTTTTGGAGCTTGTGCTTACCGTCGGCAAAGCCGTCTCCTTTTTGCTGACGGCGCTCGTCATGCTTTTCATGTGTTTTTTTGCGTTTGGCAAGCAGAGCCTGCATCGGTTTGCGCTGACGGTCGTGCTTTTTTGCGGTGTGAATATGCTTATCGGGGGCATGATGACGATGGCTTTCGTCAAGCTTGGTGCATACGAGCAGTATATCGAGATCGGAGGAAGCATCGCAACGGTCTACGGCGATATGCCCGTTTGGCTTTTCGTTGTGTTATCCTCGCTTTCCGCGCTTGCCACGTGGGGCATCGGGCGCATCTTCCGCACCAAAAATGCCTTGCGGACATGTGAACTCAGGATTCAATTTGCAGAAAAAGAAAAGGAAATGATAGGGCTTGTGGATAGCGGCAATCTGCTTTCCGAGCCGCTTTCGGGTACGCCCGTGATCTTTATAAAGGAAAAGGATGCGGATTTTTTGCCGTCGGCGCTTTTGGAAGCCATGCGAATGGGTATCGCTTCCACGGATTATATGTCGGGGGCGCGGCTAAGGTTCGTGCCGTCAAAGACCGTTTCGGGCGACGGGATCTTGCTGGCGGCTTTGCCAAAGGCGGTCTTTTTGCGTGTCCAAGGCAAGTGGGAAAGCCGTCGTGCGCTTTTGGCGGTGGATTTTTCGGACGGGGATTTCGGAGGATTTTCTGCGCTCGTGCCGGAGATTTTGTTGTGATTACGCTTAGAATGACACGGGCGTGAAACACAAGATATGTTTGTGTTATGATAGGGGGAATATTTTATGAAATGGTTTTTGAAATTCAGGCTTTGGCTCGTACGGCTGTTTTTATCCATGCGCGGAGAACGCGGGGTATATTATATTGGAAAGACGGATACGCTTCCGCCGCCGCTTTCCGCGGAGGAGGAAGCGGAGCTTTTAGCGAATCTCGACGGCGACAAGCGCTTTCGCGGTATCCTTGTGGAAAGAAATCTCCGCCTTGTCGTTTATATCGCAAAAAAATTTGAAAATACGGGCATCGGTATGGATGACCTTATCTCCATTGGCACGATCGGGCTTATGAAGGCGGCGAATACCTTTCGCCCCGATAAAAATATCAAGCTTGCGACCTATGCGTCGCGGTGCATCGAAAATGAAATTTTGATGTTCATACGAAAGAGCAGCAATCTGCGCGTGGAGCTTTCCATCGATGAACCGCTTTCCACGGATTACGACGGCAACGAGCTTGTGCTTTCCGATATTCTCGGGACGGATG
>JBGVLA010000066.1:0-21720 GCA_045124015.1 Eubacteriales bacterium
CGATGTCGCGAACATCGCCGACCTTCACAAATGAGCATTTGTCGAATTTTGAGCTGTCGATCGCCAAAATTCGTCTGTCAGCCGCCGAAAAGATCGCTTCCTTGATCTGCGCATCCTTTTCATTGGAATCGCTGATTCCCATATTCATGTCGATGCCCTTTGACGAGCAAACGGCAATATCCACGTGAAAACCGCGAATCATCTTTTCCGCAGAAGGACCGACCAAAGCAAGTGAGCCTTTTTTCAGCATGCCCCCCGTCGAGAGAATATTCCAATCGGGCTTATCGGCAAGATCGAGAAGAATCTCCACCGAATTTGTAACGATCGTAATATTTTCTCTTGATTTTATATACTTAGTAACGGAGATCGCCGTCGTGCTGGCATCCAGCATAATGGTGTCTCCATCGTGAATCATCTCGGCAATCTTTTGCGCGATGACCTCTTTGAAGTTTGCGTTGACTCGCTTACGGACGTTATACGGAAGATCAGCTCCGTGATTATCGAGAACCACAGCACCGCCGTATGTCTTTTTCGCAAGCCCTTCTTTATCAAGTTTTTCAAGGTCGCGTCGGATGGTCTCCTCCGTAACCTGAAATTCTTCACTCAAATCCGAGACGATTACCTTGCCGTCAGTCGCGAGTTTCGCGAGAATTGCATTTCTTCTCTCTATTGCCAGCATCGGTGTTTCCCCTCTCTTTAAGAGTTTTTACAGGATACTATCCCAAAGCTTTGCATCGGGACTTGCAATCACAGAGCTGTCAAGATATGTACCATCCGCACCGATCTCCGCTTTTGCCTTTTCAATTGCCATCTGAACAGCCGCAACCTCACCTGTGATCAGCAGATAAGATTTACCGCACATACCTCTTGCGAGGCGGAGCTCGATCAATTCAACGATTGCGGTCTTGGCTGTGATATCAGCGGCAACGATAGCGGATGCCGCGGTATATGTTTCAAGAATGCCGAGTGCATTTTTATTGTGAATATCATTGGTTCCGTAGATCGCACCGAAAATGGATTCGTGCGGATTACCGAGAACGAAACTATCGATCAGTGTTGCGGGGAATTTTGCAGAGGCTGCATCCACCGCAGCTTTCACGGAGCTGAGATCGCCCGATACAAGAACCATGAATTTTCCGGGACAGACGGTTTTCGCTTCGATGACCTCGATCTCAGCGGTCTTCACCATGAGATCGGCGGCGGTCATACCGGATGCAACCGTCTTATATTCAATCATTCCAATTGCATTAGCCATCTTAATCCTCCGTTACTTCTCAATCCAAATGAATTTATCGGTTACTTCCTTCACCGTTCCATTCATGGAAGAATGGATATTGACGCTGAGTTTTCCATCAGCGGCAGCAGCTACGAGCTGCCCTTTTTCAACCGTATCGCCCTTCTTGACCACAGCAGCGGCGGGAGCGCCAATATGCTGAGAAAGCAAGATCTTTACGGATCTCGGCGCGATAACCGTTTCTTCGTCCATCGGCGCCGTTTTTTTGTATTGATTGATTCCGAGTCTTGCGGTAAGACGGGAAACAGGAACACGGCGAAGCTTGAACGAAGGATCTACATCGCGAAGCGGTACATCCTTCGGAGGCTGAACGCCTGCCGCACGAAGAGCCGCCTTAGACGCGTCAAGGAGCATTCTGGGGGAAAGTCCCTGACCACAGGCATACGCCTCGCAAAGTCCACATCCGCTGCAGAACATACCGTCAATAAACGGTTTTACATCGGACGGTGTATTATTGGAGACCACTCTCATGAAATCATGAGGCGTGATCGGATATCCGAGCAAATGACGAGGACAAAGGTCCGTGCAGTAGCTGCACTGACAGCAAGCTGCCATCGCACGCTTCAGATCGATTGCTGTTTTGGTATTTTTGCGCATCACGATCGGATGCGTTTCCGGCAAAACGATAACAGCATTCAAGGTCTTATTGACAAGCGTCTGTGCATTGCCAAGTCTACCCATCATCGGACCGCCAAGCAAATATACGGGATCTTTGGTGGTTGCGCCTCCGGCAAGCTCAACAAGCTCGCCGACTGTCATGCCGAGAGGAGCCTTCAGCGTAACAGGCTTTGCAACCTCGCCGGTGATCGTTACGAATTTATGCGTAACAGGATCGCCGTTCAGTGCGCGGTAAACATTGTAGATCGTTTCTACGTTGAAAACTGTAACACCAACCGAGATCGGAAGTGCACCGGGTTGCGGTCTGCGTCCCGTGGTTTGATAAATCAAAACGATTTCGTCCCCCGCCGGATACATTTCGCGCAATTTCTGAAGTCTCATATTTTCAAAGGACGTAACATACTGGTTCACCGCTTCGCATGCGCCCTTGTACGAGCCTTTTACCCCGATGATTACCTCTTTCGCCCCTATTGTTTTCTTGATCAAATCCAATGTGCTGAGAATCTCATAGGCATAGCGCTCAAGGAGCTGGCGATGCAATCTGAGAAGCGGTTCACATTCAGCACAGTTGAGGATAATCGTATCGGCGCGTTTGTCCAGTTTCGCGTATGTCGGAAATCCGGCACCGCCTGCGCCGACAATACCGTTTTGCTTTATCAAAGCAACAAGTTCATCAAAGTTCATAGTTTACCATGCCTTTCATTCGTAGGATAATATGGGAAAACTGCTTTTCCCTACAAAAAACGCATGAATCTATACGCATTATAAGGACAATCCGATTCCATCGTCTACGATGCCTACGATTGCGGCATCGACAGGGGAATCAGCCATATTACAACCGATTCTTGCGGCGCTTCCCGTTGCCACGAGCACGATCTCACCGATACCCGCACCAACGTTATCCACAGCCACAATTCTTTCTGCGCTTCCGCCCATGACGGAAAGCGGTTCGACAATCATGAATTTACTGCCGATGAGATTTTCATTTTTACGAGTGGAAACAATGCTTCCGATAACTTTTCCAACTAACATAAAGAGCCAAGCGATTTACTTGTTTAAGAAGCAAATCTTTCCTTTCAAAAAAATGGAGATCCTGAGAGAGATTCCGATGGAATCTCTCTCTTATGAATCAAAAGATGAAAAGATCTTATTTGATTGCGGGAAGGATCTTTTCTACGTCTGCGTGAGGTCTCGGGATTACATGTGTTGCAATGATTTCGCCGAGCTTTGCGCCTGCAGCTGCGCCTGCTTCTGTTGCAGCCTTAACTGCGCCGACGTCGCCGCGTACCATAACGGATACGAGACCGGAACCGATCTTTTCTGTGCCGATGAGTTCAACGTTTGCAGCCTTTACCATTGCATCTGCTGCTTCGATCGCTGCTACGAGACCTCTGGTTTCTACCATACCGAGTGCTTCAAGTGCCATTTTTTTCTCCTTTTTGTGCTCTTCGGCGGGTGCCGGAGCACTTTTTATTTCAGTTTTTGTGGATGTACTTGCGTTTACCGTAGGCTTTCTGCCTCTTTTTGCGCCCGTGGAAGGCTTTTTTGCCGCCGTTGCGGGAACCACATCAGCCGCCTCTGCCCCGGGAACGAGTTTTTCTTCTGCCATGGGAAATCATTCCTCTCTTTCGGTCGGGGAAATTTTTTCCTTACTTCACAAAGTTATTTTTGCTGAAGACGGGAAGCGCTGAGCTCAACGAGCTTGCGCGTTTCCTCGTGCGGATTTGCGATAACCGCGCACGCGACCGGTTTTTTGATGGCCATTTTGTCAGCGTTTTCCACTGCCGCGGTAACTGCGGAAATATTACCCGTTACGATAATGGTAACGAGACGACCGCCGAGCTTGCGCTCCCAGGTTACAAATTCCACGTCCGCGGATTTACACATAATATCAAGCGCATCAACTGCTGCTGTTACGCCGGATATTTCTACAAAACCAAGCGCCTGCATCATTCATTAACCCCTCTTAAAATTATTTTACTGCAGGAAGGATCTTTTCTACGTCTGCGTGAGGTCTGGGGATTACGTGTGTTGCTACGATCTCGCCAAGTCTGCTTGCAGCAGCAGCGCCTGCTTCGGTAGCTGCCTTAACTGCGCCGACGTCGCCGCGTACCATAACGGATACGAGTCCGGAGCCGATTTTTTCTGTGCCGATGAGTTCTACTTCAGCAGCCTTTACCATTGCGTCGGCAGCTTCGATCGCTGCAACGAGACCTCTGGTTTCGATCATTCCAAGTGCTTCTCTTGCCATAATAATGAGCCTCCAAAATTATTTTTTATCGAATGCGTTGAGTTTAAGCATATATTCGGTGTCGGGCTCCACGTTTGCAATAACGTGAGAGGAAACCACACCTGTGAGTCGATTTGCCGCCTCTTTTGCAGCCTCGACTGCGGCAGTTACGTTGTCAACAGTTCCTCTGAACTTGATACAAACGATCAGCGGTACAGGGAGCTTATCTGCGTTTGCCGGCTTATTCTTGTCAAATGTTTCGACGGTTACATCAGCCGCTTTGCATCCTGCATCACAAGCTACGAATGCGCAAGCAAGACCGAAAACCTCGATAATACCTGTCGCTTTTCCCATAAGGTACTCCCTTATTTATTCACGATCGCGATCTTGAGACCTTCCATCTTCAAGTTGACGGCAAGAGCTTCGTTGATCTCTTCAAGCGGGAATTTGTGTGTGATAAGTTTACTCATCGGAAGACCGATGCCTTTTGCTCTCTTCAAGAAATCGAAGGTTGTTGCATAGTCTCTGAGCGTATAAACCCAAGAACCAACGGTCGTGATTTCCTTGGAGCAGATATCAAAGTGCGGGTTGATGGTTGCATCGCCGCCGTTGATGAAGAAGCCAAGCTCGCAAAGACCGCCGCCGTTGCGGATGAACTTGTAGATATTTGCATGAGCCACGGGAGAACCTGTGCACTGGAATGCAAAGTCAGCAAGATAACCGCCGAATGCGTCCTTAACGCCTTCTGTAAGCGCTTCGATACCCTTGTGATTCTTGAAGTTTACGGACTTGGTAGCGCCCATTTCCTTTGCGAATGCAAGGCGTTTTTCTTCGCCGTCAACCGCAACGATATTTTCGATACCCATTGTTCTGAGAACGGCGATACAGATAAGACCGATCGGACCGCAACCCTGAACAACAACGCGAGAATTGAAGCGAAGGATACCTGTTGTTTTTGCTCTTTCCACAGCGTGGATAAGAACTGCGCAAGGCTCGATGAGGATTCTGGAATCGAGATCGAGATCGCTTACGTTGAATACGGTGGAGCCGCCTCTTACGAGGATATAATCGGAGAACCAACCGTTGAGGTGAATATCATCGTCGGGAAGAAGACCGTATACGTCTGCACCACCGACGTTCTGTTTGTTAAGGTCATACATCGTGATATCGGGATTGTCCTTGAAGATCATACAAGTAACAACCTTATCACCGATAGCAAGGGGCTTGCCTGCGCTGTCTTTCTTAACGTTTTTACCCATCTTGACGATCTCGCCTGTGCCTTCATGACCGAGGGCAACGGGAATAAGACCAAAGGGGTCGCGTTTGAATTCGTGCGCGTCTGTACCGCAAACGCCGCAGCCTTCAACTTTGACGAGGATGTCATCGTCGCCGACTTCGGGAATGGGATATTCCTTGATTTCGAATTTTTCGAGCTGTGTAAGCATAGCAACCTTAGCGGTCTTGGGGAGTTCACCCGCAGCCGCAGGAGCAGCAGCAACAGGTGCCGCTTTCATATTTGCAAGAATCTGCTTTACAATTTGCTCGATATTTGCAGCATTCATATCCATAATACTTAGTTCCCTTTCTCAAAAATTTCCTTACCGTATGCGGCAAGGGCGGTATCTTCGCTTTCGCTTCCGCCGCTGACACCCAGAGCGCCGATCACCTTGCCCTGTTTGTTCATAAGCGGTTCACCGCCTCCGAAGATGACGATCTTCCCGGCGTTTGTGTGTTGGATACCGTAAAGCGGAGATCCCGGTTTTGCAAGATTCGAAAGCTGACAGGTGGGCATCTTCAGTGCGACCGAAGTATACGCCTTGTTCAGTGCAACATCAAAGCTTGCAATATAAGAATCGTCCATACATTGTACGAGCACGGGGTTTGCCCCGCGGTTCGCAACCGCGACAACGGCCTTGACACCCATCTCGGCGGCTTTTTTCTTGACCTCTTCAGCCAAAGAAAGCGCCGCCTCAAGGGTCATGTCGTCCATGTCGTCTTTCAAATCGTGAACCAAAGCCGAAACAATGCTTGTGATGTCCACGTTATTCATGGTTTTACCTCGAATTATTTACCGAGCTGAGCCATAACCTGCTTTGTGATTTCAGCGATGAGATCAGCAGAATCGTGGTTGCAGGAACCGCCGCAACCGTGGCAGCTGGGCTTACCTGCTTTTGCGTTGGGGCAAAGATCAGCAGGATGCTTACCCTTGAGACCGAACTGTCTGCGGATTTCGTAAAGTCTCTGAACCTGAGCTTCGGAAAGAGTCTTAGGACCGCCGAGAACCTTGGACTGGTAAAGGAGCTGTGCATAGAATTCAAGAGATTCCATCTTGTAGTATGCGTTGATAAGGGAGTCGGAGTAAGAAAGCGCACCGTGGTTTTCAAGAAGAACTGCATCGTAGTACTGGAGGTACTTGGAAACAGCATCCGGAATTTCTTCGGTGGAAGGTGTGCCGTATTCAGCGATCGGAACACAGCCAAGTGCGATTACTGCTTCGGGCATGATCGGCTCGGTGAGCGGAATGCCTGCGATAGCAAAGCTGGTAGCGTAGAGAGGATGAGCGTGTACAACGGACTGAACGTCAGGTCTTTCCTTGTAAACTCTCATGTGCATCTTGATTTCGGAAGAGGGCTTGAAGCCTTTGTTTGCCTGGATAACGTTACCGTTCTTGTCAACTTTGCAGATGAATTCGGGGGTCATGAAGCCCTTGGAAACACCGGTAGGTGTGCAAAGGAATTCATTTTCGCTGATCTTTACGGAGATGTTACCATCGTTTGCAGCAACCATGCCTTTGTTGTAAATTCTCTGACCGATTTCGCAAATTTGTTTTTTGATTTCGTATTCGCTTACCATGATTCAAGTCTCCTTAATATAAAATATTTTTTGTTTTTTCTTTTATGATTTGGGTTTTACCCCAAAATTTGAGATTCTCACGAATCAACAATACAATTATAACACCAAAAACCAAAGAAATCAATACTTTTGGAGCAAAATATTTCCGATTTTTTAGTTTTTTGTGGTTTTTTGTGGTTTTTCTCGGGGTTCGGATAGGTAATTTATGATGTTTTCCACACCTTCACCCGTAACAGAGTCCACTTCGAAGATGGTTTTGCACCCCGTCAGCTCAAGCCAACGATGTGCGCGTTCGGTTCCGCAATCGGAATGGGATTTTGTGATGATGCCGATGACCTCACGGTTTGCTTGCGCCGTGCAGTTTGGCGGATAGAGCGAATACGGCTCATCAGCCGCCATCAGGACCCCAATCACATCCGCTTCATAAGAGTAAAGCGCGATTGCGCTCGCAAGACTCGCGTTCTCCAGGTATTCACCGGGAGTATCGATCAGCCAATCCTCGTAGCCGATATACTGCGTCTTGTGATAGTTGATCTTTTCATGCTTGAGTGCCTGCGTCAAGGTCGTCTTCCCCGCTCCGACACGACCGATCAAAAGTAGCTTTTTCATCAGGTCTTAGTCAAAGGACAAACGGAGAAGCCAAGCTTATGCTCTGCGTATTCGGTGATCGCCGCAAGAGAGGCTTCCACTTCGGAAACCGTACCCGTTACGATGACCGTACCGCTGAAGCGGTCAACGAAGCCAAGCTCCGCACCCGAGGATTTGAGTGCGATATCGGCAGCGATGATAGCGGTCTCGCTGGGGCTGACGGTCAAAATACCGATCGCAGATTTGGAATAATCCACCGCAGGATCAAGTCCGAGCTTTCTGTAAAGGATCGCATCGGGATTTGCGATGATATGCGCAAGCGTGATCTGCTTACCGGGAACCAGTTCCTGAATGATTCTGGTTTTTTCGTCATTATGAAGATTTTGATAATTGTTCATGATCATAACTTCCTTTCCATCCGCTTTTGACTCAACCGCCGATCTGCGCGATAAGACCTTTGGATCTTACAACTTCCAGAAGCTTCTGCATATGCTCTTTTGTCGGCGGTTCAATATCGGGAAGCGCATATTCTCTGCCGAGTCCCGCATATTTATCCATACCCATCTTGTGATAGGGCAAAATGTGCATTTCAGAAACACCTTCAAGCGAAGCCGCAAATTCCGCGATCGCCGCGATCTCTTCTTCGGTGTCGTTAAAAGTCGGAATGACGGGCGTGCGAATGATCAAATGATTACACTCGCGCGCGATTCGTTTGGCATTTTCCAGAATTCTTTCGTTTGGCTTTGTGGTAAAAGCTTCGTGCTTTGCGCTATTCATATGCTTGATGTCCATGAGATAATGGTCAAGATACGGAAGATATCGCTTGATCACATTGTAATCAGCGTAGCCCGTCGATTCCATCGCGGTATCGATTCCGTATTCCTTACAAGCGCGGAGCAGTCCGACCGCAAAATCGGGTTGGCAAAGAGATTCGCCTCCCGAAAGGGTCATACCGCCGCCTGAGCGCTGATAATAAGGCATATCGGAACGAACCTGATCGAAGACCTCACGGACCGTAACGTCCCGTCCGACCGTTTTCACCGTCCCTCCGAGATTCATCTGCTGGATCTCATAGCTTTGGGATTCAGGATTGCAGCACCACTTACAGCGGAGCACGCAACCTTTCAGAAAGACGATCGTACGGATACCGGGGCCGTCATGAACAGAAAACCGTTGGATATCGAAAATTCTGCCTTTCGTGTCCATGTAGTTTTCCATCAGAAGCCTCCCTGCTCGGTACGTTTGATGATATCATCCTGCAAGCTTCTGGAAAGCGTGGTAAAGAGCGCGCTATAACCTGCAACTCTGACCACAAGGGATTTGTATTTTTCGGGATGCGCCTGTGCATCGCGGAGGGTTTCGCGGCTGACAACGTTGAACTGCACGTGTGCGCCCTTCTGATCGAAGTAACCGCGAATAAGGGAAACGAAATTCTGAAGACCATTCGTACCAGCAAGCGCGGAAGGATGGAACTTCATATTGTAAAGCGTGCCGTTGGAGGCGATGAAGTGGTCAAGCTTGGCAACGGAGTTCGCGCCTGCTGTCGGACCGTTCATATCTCTGCCTGCCGCAGGAGATACACCGTCGGCAACGGGCGTGTATGCCAGTCTGCCGTCAGGTGTTGCACCTGTCTGCGCACCGAGCGGTACGTTTGCGGAAACGGGATACAGACCTGCCTGGAACATACCGCCTCTGGGGTTCTTGTAGGTTTCCATCGGTCTTGTATAGGTATACGCAACATCTCTTGCGAAAGCGTCGACCTCAGGAATATCGTTACCGAATTTCGGAATGGCTTCGATATCAGCAAGGAGCTTTGCGTATTTTTCCTTCTGTGCATCTGTGCAAGGATTCTTGGTAACGGCGGCAAAGATGGAAGCGATATCCTCACGGCTGATGGTCTTGCCCTGCGCGATGAGATCGTGAACAGCAGCTTTCGTAACCTTTTCAGCGTAATGTTCGTCCATATCCTTACCATAGTTATTGTCCATTGCTTCCTTGAAGTCGCAAAGAGTATACTTCTTTTCATCGTAAACGAGTGTCTTGATGGCATAAAGCGCATCCGCCATGTTTGCGATACCGAATCCCTGAGGACCGGAGAAGTTGTAGTGTGCACCGCCCTCCTGCATGCTCTTGCCACGTCCGATACAATCCTCTACCATGGAAGACTGATACGGAAGCGGACAACGCTCTGCATGAGCGACGTCGATCGCATTGATCGAGTTTACAAGAAGCTCGATGAAATAATTCATCTGCGTCTTATAAGCGTTATAGAAATCGTCAAAGGTTCTCATGTACTTGAATTCGCCCGTATCGGGACCGATCTGAACACCTTTGTCTTTGCCGCGGCTGAAGACAAGCTCGAGCGGACGGCACATATTGAAGAACGCGGCGTCATGCCAGCCGTCGGTCTTCGCGGGAGTCTGCGGTTCTACGCAACCGATGATATTATAATCTCTCGCGTCCTCCATCGTAAGACCTCTGGAAAGGAGCGCGGGGATGATCTCTTCATCGTTGTAGTACGCAGGAAGTCCGATACCCGTTCTTGTAAGTGCTGCGGCGCGCATCAAGAATTCATGAGGCGAGCCGTTCCACACACGAACGGAGAAGGAAGGCGCAGGCAGGAAAACATGTTCTGTTGCGTTGATACACATGAACGAAAGGTCGTTCGTTGCGTCCACGCCGTGTTTGTCCTGACCGCCTGCAATGAGGTTCTGGAAAAGGCTGTATCCTGCGAAGCCTTCAGCGGAAGCGGCATCGCGGCACTTATTAAGGTCGTTGAGCTTGACCCAAACGCAGTCCATAAGCTCCTGTGCGGATTCTCTTGTGATTCCGCCCTCTTTCAGGTCCTTTTCAAAATAGGGATACATATACTGGTCGAAGCGACCGGGAGAAATGGAATGTCCGCTGGATTCCACCTGCAAGAGCATCTGAATGAACCAGAAGGACTGGCAAGCTTCCCAGAAGTTTCTTGCGCCGAATTCGGGAACGCGTTCGCAGTTGACTGCGATGCGGCGAAGCTCTGCTTTTCTCGTGTAGTCAGCACAACCGTCCGCCATCATATCAGCAAGCTTAGCGTAACGCTTTGCATAACCGATGACCGCTTCACAGCTGATGAGAACAGCATTCAAAAACTGGCTTCTCTTCGCGTAGTCAGCGTCGCCAAGCTTCAGCTTTGCGAGAGCCGCTTTGGTCTCTTCGATCAGACCGCTGTAACCGATACGCAGGATCTTGGGGTAGTCGACCGTAACATGTCCGATACCGTTGTAAAAATAGTTACCGGGTGTAAAAATACCATGCTCGATCGCAACGAGCGCTTCGGGCGCCATATAGGACGTTGCAAGCTCGCTCGTGGTCTTTCCCTTCCAATACTTATGTACCTCACGAAGCGTATCCTTCGTTTTCTCGGAGATGAAGAACGGGTCTGCCGTTCTGGTCGCCACCGTGTCAAACTCCGCTTCGAGCCATTCGTGAGAATATTCGGGGAAGGTCTGACATCCGCGAGGGGCTTGTGTCGCGCTTCCGACGATGAGTTCCTCATCTCGAATGGTGATCGGAATGTTTTCGAGGATATGCGCAAATGCTTTTGCACGGCGCATGATGATCGGCTCGCCTTCGGTCTCCTTGTAGGATTCCGTCAGGAGAACGGCACGGTCAGCCTCGATCTCCGGCATTTTTTTATATAGGTTTTCCACCAATCGTGTAATACGATCGGATTTTTTGATATCTGCTGTGTAGAATGTTTTCAAATCACACACCTCCGGATATTAAACTATATATAATTATAATACAACATATTGGGATAAAAGTCAAGGCAAAACCGATAAAAAACCAAAAAAAGCATCACAAACAAAGATTTTGCACTTTCACCACAAATTGCATCGCTTTGATTCACCACGTGTTCTTTATTCGCACCACGTTCCGCCATCGTTTTAGCATATTGCACAAACGAGACATTTGATTCTTTTGAAACGTGGAGAAAGTATCCAAAAAATTCATCCACAAGCATTTGAAAAATCTCCAAAAAGAACAATCTGCTCATACGCCCTCCAACATTCGAATCCCAACCAAAACCAACTGAGAAGTTTTGAACATCGTTCAAACCCAATATATTTTCCAAAAGAAAAACAGACAAGAAAATATCTCGTCTGTCTTTTTTCATCATTATATGTTACCCAAACGGGTCAAGGGACAATGTCCCTTGCGCTTCTTTTGGTTCTTTTCTTGGTGCCAAGAAAAGAATCTCTGTCTTCTTTTTGGCGACTTTTTCTTTTGCAAGAAAAAGTCCGCTCAGCTTCGCGCAAGTTCCTTTGTACGGATATAGGAAGCCTTCAAAGCCTCAAAGACCGTATCGGAAAGCTCGCGCTCCTCGAAGATCTTCACACCTTCGATCGTCGAACCACCGGGACTGCATACGTTGACGCGAAGCTGTTCGAGAGAAAGCTCAGAGGATGCAGCGAGCGTCGCCGCACCGCGCATCGTCTGCTCTGCGTATGCGCGCGCCTTTGCTTCGTCAAGACCAAGCTTTTTGCCCGCATCCACGAGAGATTCCATAAACATATACATAAACGCAGGTCCACAGCCCGAGATCACGCTCGCCGCATCCAAATATTTTTCCTTGATCTTATCAAGCTTGCCTGCAAGAGAAAGCGCATTCTCAAATGCCGCAAATTCAGCATCCGTAATAAATTCATTGGAGGTAACCAAGATCATGCCTTCCCCCACAGAAACAGGCGTATTGGGCATGATTCGAATCACGGGGATCGCATATCCGCACATATATTCAATGGTGGCAACGGAAAGTCCTGCCGCCATCGTAACCAAAATAAAGTCTCCGTGTTTTCTCTCTTTCAAAATCGGCAAGATCTCGGAGATCAAAGACGCCATCATCTGCGGCTTTACGCCAAGAAAAATATATTTACATTCGGAAGCAATGGTTGCGTTATCCGCAACCGAAGCGCCGTATTCGCTCGCCAAACTTTCTGCTTTTTCCGCAAAATGATCAGCAAGCATGACTTCCTTCGGGTCGACCTTTTTGCAAACGGCGCTTGCAAGCGCACCACCCATATTGCCAACACCGATAAAACCAAACATAGCCATTTTATTCTACCCTCTTTTTTTCAAAAATATCAGCGAATCTGACCGTTTCCGTGAATACGGTACTGATACGAGGTCAGTTCGCAAAGCCCCATCGGTCCACGCGCATGGAGCTTCTGTGTGGAAATACCCATCTCACAGCCAAGCCCAAATTCACCGCCGTCGGTGAAGCGTGTAGAAGCGTTGATATAGACCGCCGCACTGTCAACTCCGTTCACAAACTTCGTCTGCGCCTCTGCATTCTCCGCAATGATCGCTTCGCTGTGTCCCGTGGAATGTGCCAAAATATGCGCTGTAGCTTCCTCTACGCTATCCACGATGCGCACCGCCAAGATATAATCTAAAAATTCCGTATCAAAATCGCGTTCGCCTGCTTTCGTGCCATCGATGATCTCCGCCGCACGTTCATCAAGACGAAGCTCAACGGGGGCTTTGTCGTCCTTCGCTCTTTCGTCAACGAGCGCGCTCTTCAGCATCGGCAAAAATCTTTCGGCAATCGCGGAATGAACGAGACATACCTCTGCCGCATTGCAAACGGACGGACGGCTCGTTTTCGCATTCACGAGAATCGGAAGAGCCTTTGTAAGATCCGCACTCTCATCCACATAAATATGGCAGATGCCAGTGCCCGTTTCGATGCAAGGAACGGTCGCATTTTCCACGCAAGCGCGAATAAGTCCCGCACCGCCGCGAGGGATCAGCATATCCACAAAGCCACGCGCACGCATCAGTTCTTCCGCGCCTGCGCGAGAGGTATCGTCCAGAATATTCACAAGTTCTTTCGGCAAGCCGACCTTTTCAAGTCCTGCTCGCATCGCTTCCACGATGGCGTGTGCGGAAGCAAACGCCTCCTTTCCGCTTCGGAGAACACAGACGTTTCCGCTTTTGAGGCAAAGCGCCGCCGCATCCGAGGTTACGTTCGGACGGCTTTCGTAAATGATACCGACCACGCCGAGCGGCACGGATACCTTTTCGATGATCAGTCCATTCGGGCGTTCCACACGGGAAAGCACCTTACCGACAGGATCATCAAGCTTTGCGACCTCGCGCATGCCGTCTGCCATGGAGGCAATTCTCTTTTCGTTCAACATAAGACGGTCAAGCATCACATCGGAGATGCGACCCTTTGCCGCCTCCAGATCCTTCTTATTTTCCGCAAGAATGGCATCCGTCGCCAAAACGAGCGCATCTGCCATCGCACAAAGTGCGTCATTTTTTTCTTTCGACGAAAGAGGCGAAAGCACCGCTTTCGCCTTTTTCGCACTCACAAGTATTTCGTGTGTTGACATGGGGACAAGCCTTTCAAAATTACACAGTTATTTTTTTCCGACAAAACGTGTGCCAAACGGTTTCCCGTCTATCACATTATATAAAAGATTCGGTTCACTGCCGTTGGCAATAATCATATCGATCCCTGCGCTAACGGCAATCTCCGCCGCGCGGAGCTTCGTTTTCATACCGCCGGTTCCAAGCTCAGAACCTTTCCCTTCAGCAAGCGCCAAAATTTCAGGCGTAAGCGCTTCCACCACGGGAATGAGCTCCGCATCCGCATATTTATGCGGATCCTTGGTGTAAAGTCCGTCAATATCCGAAAGCAGGATCAAAAGATCAGCGTCTACGTTTGCCGCCACGATAGCACCAAGCGTATCGTTATCACCGATGACGATCTCCTCCGTTGCCACGGTATCGTTTTCATTGATAACAGGTAACACGCCAAATTCCAAAAGACGGAACATGGTATTATGGAAATTCTTTCTGCGAATTTCATTTTCGATATCCGCACCCGTCAAAAGTATCTGCGCCACGGTATGATTGTATTCACCAAAAAGCTTATCGTATGTATACATCAACTCGCACTGACCGATGGCTGCCGCCGCCTGTTTTGTGGGAATATCAGTGGGGCGTTTGCCAAGACCAAGCTTGCCCACACCCATACCGATCGCGCCGGAAGAGATCAAAACAAGCTCATGCCCCGCATTTTTGAGATCGCTCATCACACGGCAAAGCTCTTCCACACGGCGGATATTGATCAGTCCCGTCGGATAAGCGAGCGTCGATGTTCCGACCTTAATAACAATTCTCATAGTTTTTATATCCTATCGATCTATCAAGAATATTTCTTAAATACGGGAGGAGCAAGCTCCTCCCGTTATCATTTTAACTCAAAGCTGCTCAATGAGCTTTATGTATTTTTCACGTCGCAAGGAATCCACGAACTTTTCGCGTTCGCGCTCGTGGAGCTTGACGCCCACGATGGCGTTCGGGCCGTCCTCTTCGGTCTCGCCCTTGCCGATCTGCATCATGGAAAGCTTGACGTCGTTTGCTTTCATCTTATCGACAAACTGCGTGAGTCCCTTGTTGTTTTTGAACTCGATATAGAGGTCAAAGGTTTTGGAGCGGCGATGCACGATCACGTCGAGCTTGCCAAGCACCTTCAAGGTAAAGACGAGGAGCAAGAGCGTAACGAGTACGCCTTCGATAAAGCCGATACCTGCCGCAAGGCCCATACAAGCACAGACCCAAATGCTCGCCGCCGTTGTAAGACCGCGAACCTGATTTCTGCCCGTTACGATGATCGTACCGACACCGAGAAAGCCGACACCGCTAATGACCTGCGCACCAAGACGTGCAGGGTCGCCGCTGTTTTCGAAATTCATCATCATATATTGGCTGGTGATCATAACGAGCGCCGCACCAAGGCAAACGAGGATATGCGTTTTGATACCTGCCACACGGCGTTTCATCTCTCGGTCAATACCGATAACCAGACCAACGCAAAGCGCAAGCAACAAACGGATGAGAATACCAAGTGCCGACCAACTTGCCGTTGTATCGACGAGCCAATTCCAAGCGTCTAAAATAAACATGATTTGCTCTCCTTACTGATATATTTTATTTTTCGGGATCGCAAATCATATATCATTTGCGATCAATTTGCAGCAGGTACGTTTTTGGTGGCAACGACGCTGACACCTGTTCCCGCGCAGTTTTCAATGATCACGTCCCCGATAGAAACGGGAGCGTTCACTTCGATCTTCATGATCTCAGCCATGCAATCGAAGATCTTATTTTTCGGAATATCGCTTGCGGTCTTGACCGAAACTCTTGCGATATCCGCGCCGTTTACGCGAACGGAGGATGTTACGACTCTCGTGGGATTGGTAACTTCCTTTTTCGCATATTTTTCACCGACAGGACAAGTATTGCCTGCAACGGTAATATGATCGCCGTCCATGGTAACGGTGAGCGCACAGCCCATCGGACAGCCAATGCAAGTTAAATTTCTTGTTTCCATGTTCATGCCTCCTCTGTACGGATGGTGATCTCCGTAATATCGGGATAATCCTTGAAGCTATCTTTCTTGAGCTGTACCTGTTCCATTTCACCGGGAGCAAGTACTCTCTTTTTACGGCTCATCACCTTCTTATCGCCATAGTAAACGGCGATGGAACGGTCATGATAAATATCCGCAACGCGGAAACGAACCGTAACGGAATCGCGCATATTTTCTATGTCGATGGTCTGCGGAACGGTATAACGAACACCGTTTTCCGCTTTCAATGTAATTCTATGCGTTTTTTCGGAAGTGGTTCCCGAAAGAACGTAAGCCGCCGCATTTTCGCCTGCAAGAGCCGCTTCTGCGGAAACATGGTCAACAAGGTCATGAACGTGGAGGACGTTGCCGCAGGCAAATACGCCTTCGACACCCGTCTGGAGTTTATCATCTACGTTCGGTCCGGAGGTTACGCGGTTCATTTCCACACCGATCTCTCTTGTGAGCTCGTTTTCGGGGATAAGACCGCAGGAAAGAAGGAGCGTATCACAATCGTAATGCACCTCTGTTCCGGGAATGGGCTGACGATTTGCATCGACCTCAGCAATGGTAACGCCTGTGATTCTCTTTTCGCCGTCGATACCGACAACGGTATGGCTAAGCTTCAAGGGAATGTTGAAGTCGTTAAGACACTGCACGATGTTACGCTTCAGACCGCCGGAATAAGGCATCAGCTCTGCTACGACCTTAACATTTGCGCCTTCAAGGGTCATACGTCTTGCCATGATAAGACCGATATCACCCGAACCGAGGATAACGACCTCTTTACCGACACTGTAACCCTCGATATTCATGAGTCTTTGTGCCGTACCTGCGGAATAGATACCTGCGGGACGGAAGCCGGGGATATTCAAAGCACCGCGCGGACGTTCGCGGCAACCCATCGCAAGGATGATGGCTTTTGCCGAGATCTGCACGAGGCCTTCTTCTTTATTCATGTATGTAATAACTTTTTCGGGGCTGACGGAAAGGACCATCGCGCCGAGCTTATAGGGGATCTCCATTTCCTTTGCCTGTTCGATGAAGCGAGCGGCATATTCGGGACCTGTAAGCTCTTCTTTGAATGTATGAAGACCGAAGCCATTGTGAATGCACTGATTGAGAATACCGCCGAGGGTGGCATCGCGTTCGAGGATCATGATATCGGAAACGCCTGCTTTTTTCGCGGAGATTGCCGCCGCAAGACCCGCAGGACCGCCGCCGATCACAACAATATCATACTGTTTCATGTCATCTCACCTCACATTTTATGCGAAAGCATCTCAGAGCCTTCGCTGTTCTTGCAGATTTTTTCCATAGGAATGCCCGTTTCGCGGGAGAGGATCTCCATTGTCTTGGAGGTGCAGAAGCCCGCCTGACAACGACCCATGCCTTGATGAACACGGCGCTTGACACCGTCAAGAGATTTTGCGCCGAGCGTACGGTTGATGGCATCGACGATCTCGCCCTCGCTGACGTTCATGCAACGGCAAACGATGACGCCATAAAGCGGATTTTCTTTGATGAGCGCTGCACGTTCTTCAAAGGATTTTTCCGCGAGCTTGACGAAGCCCTTTCTCTTGGGATTGAAATCTGCTTTCTTTTCCGCGCCGAGCTTATCTGCCACGAGTTCAGCGAGATATACGCCGATCGCGGGAGCGGAAGAAAGACCGGGAGATTCGATGCCTGCCGCATCAAAGAAGCAAGGCGCATCGGATACTTCACCGATCACAAAATCATCGCCGTCCTCATGTGCGCGAACACCCGAGAACGAGGTGATGGTGAGTCTGTAAGGAACGTTTTTCACGCTGACAGCGGATTTTTTCACAACATCAGCAAGCTCTTTTGCAGTCGTTGCGGTGTTATCCTTATCGTCAACGTCGACCGCGGTCGGACCAAGAAGAAGGTTGCCGTGAACGGTCGGAGAAACAAGGATACCCTTGCCATATTTGCCGGGAAGCTGGAATACGGTATAAGAAACATGGTTGCCAGCTTCTTTATCGAGGAGGCAATAGTCGCCCTTTCTGGGGGTGATATGGAGTTTGGTTTCGCTCACCATGTTGTGGATCTCATCAGAATATACGCCTGCCGCATTGATAACGGTCTTGCCAAAGATCTCGCCGTTGTTGGTTTCGATAACGTAACCGCCGTCTACCTTTTTGATATTCTTAACAGCGGTATTGAACTTAAATTCCACGCCATTGTCTGCCGCGTTTTCAGCAAGCGCAATGGTAAGACCGAACGGACAAACGATGCCGCCCGTGGGAGCAACGAGCGCTGCCACCACTTCATCGGTGATATTGGGTTCCATCTCGCGGATCTTATCGCCGCTGACGATCTCAAGACCTTCAACGCCGTTTTTGAGACCTCTCTGATAAAGCACTGCAAGCTTAGGCATATCTTCGTCAGCAAAGCAAAGAACGACAGAACCGTTGCGTTTGAATTCAAATTCAAGATCACGCGCAAGCTCATCCATCATCTGATTGCCTTTTACGTTAAATTCTGCTTTTTTTGTTCCGGGAACAGCGTCAAAGCCTGCGTGAACGATGGCACTGTTTGCCTTAGAGGTACCCGAACAAACGTCCTCCTCTTTTTCAAGGAGGCATGCAGAGAGATTATATCGTGCAAGCTCTCTTGCCACTGCACAGCCAACGACGCCGCCGCCAATGACCACTGCATCATATCTGCTATCTATCATATTTTTTACTCCATTTCTAACGTCGCACTCAAAGCGAACCGAAAGTATTTTTATACATTTTTTAATTATACGCCTATTCTGTTAAAAAGTCAATATATATTCATGCAACTGCATCGAAATTTCATGCAAATCGCACATATTATCTTTTATCGTACGGAGACATCGGTTCGATATAATTGAGATTATATTTCTTTACGACTGCCGCACCCATGATATAATCGCGTTCCAAGCCAACGGAGTCAGGTGTATGAGAGTCGCAGCCAAACAGCACCTCATTGCCGACCTCACCCGCAATCTGCCAAAAGTCCATACGAGGATAATCGCGTTTATCACGAAGCCCCAGGAGATTGAGTTCAAGCGGCACATTCAAGCGCTTAGCCGCTTCGCAAAGGCGACGCATCTCACTCTGATATACAATATTGCTTCCCTTAAAATTGATAAGATCCGGGTGCGCAAGATAGAAAAACTTCCCTGTTACCATGCCTGCAATGCACTCATCAACATATTTCGAAAGGGTTTCATAATCCGAACAAGGATCCATCATATAAATCTTTCCGATTTCATTTTTGATAAAGTGCTGACCAAGAATCAGGTAATCATACGGATATTGTCCGATGTTAGTAAGAAATTCATCAAAGTAGAGCGGATAATATTCTGCTTCAAAACCAAGATAGATCTGTATATCGTTTTTATATTCTTCCTTCAAGGAAAGCACGGAACGCACATAACCCTCAAGCTGATCCGTCGTCATACGATGTGTGGAATAATATCCATTCGGAAACCAATATGGCGAATGGTCCGAAAAACCAAGGACCGAAAGACCATTTTTGATCGCAGTCTCTACGTATTCCCTATCTGTTCCGCCCGCATGATTGCAGCGGTACGTATGTATATGAAAATTAGATTTCATCATAAAGCAACAAAAATTCCTTTCTTTTGGATTTTTTATATTAATAGTATAACACAGAAAAACGGGAATTGCAAGAATTCCCGAACAAAAAACGAAAAAGGAAAAGAGCTTCCGCCGAAGCGGAAGCTCTTGAATGCCGATATTAGTTTGCAAGACCGGACTGTGCGATACCCTGAACAAGCTTCTTCTGGCAGAAGATGTAAAGGATGATAAGAGGAAGTACAACAAGAAGACCTGCGGTATTCTTAACTGCAACTTCAAAGGTTTCCGCGTTCGAACCCGCCTGATCCTTCAAAGCATCCAATGTATCAGGCATTACAGCCCAGAAACTGTTGCTTGTAAGAAGGAGATTCTCGGAAGCAGGAAGGAATGTGTTGACATAGAAGATGTCAGTCCACTGCCAAGAGAATGCGAGGATGAATACGGTTGTGAGCATCGGAATGGAGATCGGAAGAATGATGTGGAAGAAGGTTTTGAATGTACCATAACCGTCGATCGCAGAAGATTCTTCAAGTTCATCCGGTACGCCACGATAGAACTGACGCATAAGGAAGATGAACAAACCATTCTTGAATGCAAGACCGGTAAGAGAAAGGATAATGATCGGAGCGTATGTGTTGTAAAGACCCTGGCTAAGACCAAGCGCATTATAGAAGCCTGTTGCTTCCAAAATACCGAAGAAGTCAAAATAGATAAACTTCTGAACGAAGGAGGAGGCGAGGATCTGGTGAGGAACGATCATCGTAAGCATTACGAGAAGGAATACGACGTTCTTTCCTTTGAATTTGAACTTCGCAAAGCCGTAACCTACGAAAGCCGCAACAAACATCTGGATCGCCGCACATACAAAGGAAAGGATGAACGAGTTGAGCATCGCTTCAAAGTAGTGGTTTTCGATGATCAAATATTTGTAGGTATTGATTGTCGGATATTTCGGAATGAGTTTAACGTCACTCTGAATAAAGTCGACAGGGCTCATGAAGGAAGCGGAAATCTTCGAGAAGAAGGGGAACAAAATGATATAAGAAATACCGAGAAGCAAAATAAAACGGAAAACCGCGAGCAAAAGCTTCTTATAGAAGTTGCTGTTAAGATATTTTGCTTTCATTCTTTCTTTAAGGGAGGTTCTTTCGAAATCAACCCTGATTCGATTTTTGGATTCTTTTAACACACGAGGTGCAGTTTCTTGATTCTTATTCATGGTGTTGGTTTCCTCCCTTCTTAGTCATTCTTACGGTCATAGAATACGAAGTTCTTGCAAACGAGAGCTACAAGACCAAGGGCTACGATAACGATACCGAAGTAGGTCCATGCTGCTGCGGACTGAGCACCGCTGGGTACGCCGTCCGGGGAGATCGCAATGATCGCCTGCATAACTTCATTGGATTCTGCCGTAAAGGAGTCGATGATTGTATAGAAAGCGTTTACGAGGATCATAGGCGAGATCATCGGGAACGTGATCTTCCAGAAGGTTTCCCAAGCAGTTGCGCCTTCCATCTGACACGATTCGTATACAGAAGGAGAAATATTCTGCAAACCTGCAAGGAAGATAAGCATCTGAACGCCGGAACGATTTACGATTTCGTAAATTCTTTCAACAAGCTGTACGACTACATCTGTAAGTGAACCGCCAAGGCCAAGGTTCATGAGAAGCATTTCTACGTCCATGGAACTTACAAGACCACTTGCCTGTTCACCACCCTGAGAAGTACCCATATCGATACCTTCAAGGCTGGACATTGCATCGAGAATTTCGCTTGCGGAAGCATCGATCTTAGCGATGATACCCGCGCCTACAACGACCGGAACGAAGAAGATCGCACGGAAAGCTGTACGGCCGATCATCTTGGTGTTAAGAAGAACCGCGATGAAGAGCGAGAACATAAGGATGATAACAACGTCGATAATCTGATTTGCAAAGCTGGTGAAGATCATTTCAATAAAGGTCTTACCTTCATTGTCAACAGTCTTCATAAGCTGTTCGGAAAAGTTGTCGAAGCCGACAAAAGTAAGGTTATAACCGCCGCCCTTGATAGCAGGGATGATGTTATACTGAGCAAAGCTATAGCTGATGGACTCAAATACAACACCCGCATAAAGGAACACAAAACCGATAAGGAAC
>JBGVLA010000067.1:0-35782 GCA_045124015.1 Eubacteriales bacterium
CGCCCGGAAGTGATATAATACAAAGGCTGTCGGGGAAACCCGGAACGCACAGAATAAATCTGGGTGTGGCGCAGTTGGGAGCGCGCTACCTTGGGGTGGTAGAGGCCGCTGGTTCAAGTCCAGTCACTCAGACCAGAAAACGGGAATCGTATGATTCCCGTTTTTCTTTATTTTACAATGGTTTTCCGCACTTTTGGGTGCGGATTTTTTTATGCCGAAAAAAATCCTTTTCTTTGACAACACAAATTTTAAGGGCTGACGAAATCGATCGTCAGCCCTGCTTTCATTTTTGTAATCCTTGATCAAGAGCAATCTTACGTTCTCATATTCCACGCCAGATCCCAAAAGGCAAGCTCATAGCGAGAGCAAGCAACGTAGATATCCACGATGTGCTGCTTCTGCTGGTCGGTATAATGCGCGGTCAGCTTTTCAAGCATTTCAAAGAGCACGATGTTCTCTTTGCTATACTCGTCGCTCGCATATCCCTTTATCCAATCACCGTAAAACTCGTGATTGACAGAATCGGGATTGTTCTTGACGATATTACGGGCGATCATCTCATAGCTGTAAGCGCAGGAGAGGATCGCTGCCAACACCTCTGCTTCTCCTTCCTCATAGGCTACCCGGAGCATATATGAGGTATAGGAGAGGTTATCAAGCGCACGCGGTGTGTCCGCAAGTTCCTTCTCGGTAACACCGAATCTGCCCATATAACCTCTATGGATGTCCATTTCACCGTCGGTCAGAAGCTGTATGTAGGATGCGAAAAGCTTAGTCAACTCGGTGCTTTTTGCCTTAGCAATGCCAATGCCGAATACCTTGGTGTACTCGATCAGATATAAATAGTCCTGCTTGATATAATATCTGAATTTTTCTTTATCAAGCGTTCCGTCCTCAATGCCCTTGACAAAGGGATGCGTATCATATTCAGCCCAGATACCGTCTACGGCTGCCGACATTTGATCCGTTAATTTCATTTCAGTTTTCCTCCGCATATTTTCCGTTCAGATCGAAAGCGTGATTCATAGGTCCCGAGCCTTGCCCAAGGTCAAGCATCGCCGCAAGCGCGCCCGAGATATAGTCCTTGGCTCTTTGAATGGAAGTTTCCAGGTCATATCCTTTAGCAAGGTTTGATGCTATGGCGGACGAAAGCGTACAGCCCGTGCCATGTGTATTGGGATTGTTGATACGCTGACCGCAGAACCATTTATAGCAACCGTTGATATACAAAAGATCATTGGCATCACTCACGCTATGGCCGCCCTTGAGAAGCACAGCGCAATCATAAGCATCGCCGATCAGCTTCGCCACACGCTCCATATCTTCCGTCGTGTGAACGGTCTGTTCTGACAAAACCTCCGCTTCGGGGATATTGGGTGTAACAAGAGTAGCGAGAGGAAGAAGCTCTCTTGTCAGCACCGATACTGCATCGGTTTTCATCAGTTCAGAACCGCTTGTTGCGACCATCACGGGATCGACTACAATGTTTTCCGCTTTGTAATAAGCAAGTCTTTCGGCAATTACTTTGATAAGCTCTGCCGAGCTGACCATTCCTATTTTTACGGCATCGGGACGGATATCCTCGAATACCGCATCGATCTGATCTTTCAAAAATTCGGGAGTTGCCTCCAAAATGGATCTTACGCCGGTCGTGTTCTGCGCCGTGAGTGCAGTGATCGCACTCATAGCATAAACACCGTTCATTGTCATGGTCTTCATATCTGCCTGAATACCGGCGCCTCCGCAGGAATCGCTTCCCGCGATCGATAATGCTGTTTTCATATTGATTCTCCTAAACATTATTTTTTCTTGAGCGACAGAGAGTGGTGCCCCCGGTCCGCCGCTTTTTTGCGAGGCTCCGCCTCGCACTCTGCCTAAGAAACTGTTTGCAAAAAGCGTCTTAGGTATCTTGAAAGCTTGTAATATAATAATCCGCTGCGGATTTCATTTCGATTTGACGGCTTTCGTGTTCATCATAAACCGCCGCAACGGGAAAACCATCGTTTTTTGCTGTCATCAGCGCGTGGAGCGTATCCTCAAATACAACGGTTTTATCTTTAGGCGTATCGAGATAGTTTAGAGCTACTCGATAAATCGTCGGGTGATTCTTACCACAGCCAACCTCAGCGGTGGTAAAGATCTCACCAAAGTATCGTCTGACATTTAGGCGTGTCAAGGCGGCTTCTGCAAGATACTTGTCCGTTACCGTGGCAACGCACATCTTCACACCGTCCCTCGAGAGTCTTGCAAGGAAGTCGGAAACACCCTTTTTGAGAGGCACTGTATTTCGATAAAAGTCCTCGATCATTCCGTTTATGCCATTCACGATCTCTTGAATCGATAAGGTAACGCCATAATGGGCACGATAGTATGCGGCGGATTCCTCCAAGGTAAAGGTCTTAAAGGTTTCGGTTAAATTTTCTCTCGGCTCGATACCAAGAGAGCGAAGATAATCCTCTCCGATGGTATCCCATATGGACATCGAATCCAGGAGCGTTCCGTCAAGGTCAAATATTGCACCCCTCATCATTTTGATACCGCCTTTTCTGTGAGTGCCTTCAGCTCTGCCGTCGCACTCGTAATGTCCTCTGCGGCAAATATCGCGCTGATCACCGCGATACCGCAGATCCCGCTTCCGCTCAGTTCAAGCACATTATGCCGACCGATACCGCCGATTGCGACTACGGGAATGCTCACGGCATCACAGATCGCCTTCAGCGTTTCATGGCTTACGTCATCGGCATCCGCCTTTGACCCTGTGTGAAAGACCGCACCAACACCGAGATAATCCGCACCGCGCGCCTCGGCAAGGATGGCTTGCTCAACGGTCTGCGCCGATACGCCGAGTATTTTATCTTCACCGAGAAGGGCGCGGACATTGCCTGCCTCCATATCGCGCTGTCCCACGTGAACACCGTCTGCGTTCATTTTTCTTGCGATCTCCACATTGTCGTTGATCACAAAAGGCACGTTGTATCTTTTGCAAAGCGCTTGTATCTCAATGGCTTCGGCAAGGAAGGTGGCGTCGTCAAGCTCTTTTTCACGAAGCTGAACGAAGGTCGCGCCGCCCTTCAGCGCTTCCTCCACCTGCTCACAGAGCGTCTGCTCGCCGAGCCAAGAACGGTCTGTAACCGCATACAAAAGCAAGTCTTTTTTATCGCACTTCATATTTTGCTCCCTGATTCAGCATATTTGCATCCATATTGTAGATGGCATCGATGATGCGGTTGCGGAGCGAGGAAATTCCTTCGCCCTCTGCCATATTTGCCACACCGATCTCACCTGCAAGACCCATGACGCACACCGCGGCGGCAACAGCCTCGGTTTTATTATCGGGATTGGCTACGACGTATGCGGTCGTAATTCCCGAAAGCTGACAGCCCGTACCTGTGATACGGCTCATTTCGGGGCGTCCGTTGCGAATGACATAACATATTTCGGCATCTGCAACAAGGTCGATAGCCCCCGTGATTGCAATGACCGCACCGCTCTTAGCGGCAAAGCTCTTGGCGAAAGCTACCATTTGATCGAGATTTTCCTCGGTTACGGTATCTGCCGCATCCGCATCAACGCCCTTGGTCGTTCCGCTACCGAGCGCGAGTGTTTTGATCTCCGAGATATTACCGCGAATGACATCGAGCTTGATCTTTTTCATAATTTCAACTGCGGTATTCGTACGAAGTGCGCTTGCACCGGCGCCCACAGGATCGAGCAGAACGGGATGTCCAAGTGCATTGGATTTCGCTCCGGCTACAAACATCGCTTCTATACTGCGCTTGTTCAGCGTACCGATATTGATATTGAGTCCTCCGCAAATAGAGGTGATATCTGCCACGTCATCGGGCTCATCCGACATAATGGGGCTACCACCGCAGGCGAGAAGCGCGTTTGCCACATCATTGACGGTTACATAATTTGTGATATTATGCACGAGCGGCATAAACTTTCTTACGTTTTCAAGACAGTTTCCAAGCATTTTTGCCTCTTTCTCCGATTTATTCGGAATAAAAATATTCAATTATTCAGCGGAAACCATCGGCGGCATTGCCGCACCCAATTGCTCGCCCACCTTTACCCTCTGCTTTCCCCGATACGGCATAACGGCGAGGTCGATGACGAGCAATTCACCATAGAATAAAAAAATGGAAGCCACCTTTTTTGGTAACTTCCATCTGAATACACTTATGTTCAGGCATCCCTACGTTGGCATTATCCAAATCAGGTTAATGGGTCGAAGGTCTTACCTTCCTCTCAGCCTGTCCGCGTTCATAGACGCATCAAGCTCCCCGCTGTTTAATTGTATATTCATTATATAACTTTTTTCAGAAAAAAACAAGTATATTTTGTGAATTCCCTTTGATTTGTTTTCATCTGCTTCCCGACAAATTGAAATTTGTTGATTACGTCGGTGTTCCTACTTCGATTAGATTGCCATCCAAATCGTAGAATCGGATTACTCGTTGCCCCCAACTATGTGTCATAAGACGATTCACATATTCAATCGTGGGATATAGCTTTTCTAATTTCTCAATAAATGCTTCGATATCTTGCTCCTCAAAATATAATTCGCAAGAGTTGCTTTTGGGCACAATATCTCTATCCAAAAACGATCTCCATATTTTCTCGTCTTGAATGACAAGACCTTCTGTTAAAATCATATTGCCGTCATTGTCAAGCACCATGTCTATACCAAACAAGTCGTGATAGAATTTTCTCGCTGATGGGCGGTGTGAAATGTGAAAACGGAAAGAATTCACGGCTGATCTTATATTTACTCATACGCCAAAGCCTTTTCTCGGTATTCGTCAAATCACAGTTTGATCATCTTTTTTTATAAAGCACAAGCTCGGGATTCTCTCCGTTTTCTTCATAAGTACAGACGAGAAGGAAATCCATGTTGCCGGCAATACCGAAGCAACGGTTACCGCCGAATTCACACATAAGCTGACTGCCAAGGTAAGTGGTATCATCATCAAGGAATTTCACCTTCTGCCCGTTCGGAAGCGAGTATTCCATATTGATATAACCGCCCACAAGGAAACTTAGCGTCTTGACCTCGGGCATTCCTTCAATATGTAAGTTGTTGAATTCACGGATAAGCTGTTCTTTGAATTTCTTGAAATTTTCATCGCCGCCAAGCTCCGCATAGCGTTTCCAATAATTGAGCTTCGGAAGATGCTCGTCAAAATAAGCTTTTGCCTGATCGGCAGGCCAATTTTCATTCGACATATGATTGACCAAAAAATCGGTCAGCTCATCCAGACTTGTATAGCAGAATTTTCCGTCGGCATAGCACCACTTACAGTATTCCTCATTGAAAAATCCGTCGGGCTCCTTGCTTATATTGCTGTCCTCAAGCGGCATCCCACAGCATTGGCAGATCAGATTTCGCGGCGAACCGAGAAGCGTATTGATCGATACGTCAAACTCCTTGGAAAGGAGCTTCAGCGTTTCTGTGTTTGGTATCGTTTCACCGTTTTCCCAACGGGAAACCGCCTGCCTTGTTACAAATATTTTTTCTGCAAGTTCTTCTTGTGAAAGCCCTTTTTTCGTTCTGAGCTCACGAATGATATCTTTCGTTTCCATAAAATCACCACCTTCTATGTTGTGATCATATTATAGCACGAACGATCGGCATTGACAAGCAACCGTCTGTTGCTATCCACGCGTAAATGGGCTCGGATCATTCTTCATCCGGCTGTTGCCCATCGTGTGCAAGCCATTTACATTCGGTGATTTCCATATCGGTAAACGTAGCTGTGAATGACGATTCTTCTGCACTGCAAGCGTAGACACTATATATTCATATCCCATGAAAAAACAACCTTCCTTTCATTCTCTTTTCTTTTTTGCGACACATTTCACATATCAGATACATATATTATATCACGAAACCATGTGTATTGCAACGGTCGTTGATAAAACCATCTTCCCGTTTGTCATTTTGGTGTGTCAATATGTACTCGATCACAAATCTCCAAGTCCCTGCGTTTTCTTTTGTGATCGCTCATCTTTTGTTTTTGGATACAAAACACACAACAAATTCAACGCAACGTTTAGAATATTCATTTTCAAGTCGCTTCCATTACCCTGTATCATATGGTATAATGGGATCACAGTATCGACAGAACCAACTTGAAGGAGGCGATCGCAATGGCAACAACCATGGGACAGATCATAAAACATTTGCGAAAGGAACACGGCTTTACGCAAGAAGAGCTCGCTGAGCGAATCGGCGTTACTTATCAAGCCGTTTCTAAATGGGAAAATAATTGCGGAATGCCTGATATTTCGTTGATCGTTCCATTGGCATCCGTATTTGATGTCAGTACGGATGTGTTATTCGGAATAGACAGGACAACGGAAACCGAAGATGCACTCAAAATCGTTTCAACCGCAGATGCTGTACAAAAATACGGCGACCTCAACACGTATTTACACGCATACGATATGTTAGCGGATGGCTTGAAGAAATATCCCAACAACCTTATGATCATGAATAATTGCATGCATTTAGGAGTTTCGCTTTCGCTGCCGCAAAATGGATGGCTCTACGCAAGGGACCGCGCGGATACGATCATTTCCAAAACGATCCAGCAAGCCAATTTCATCATTGCAAATTCAAAAAATATCACCGATATTTTAAGCGCACGTCAATGTTTAATTTTTTTATACAGCGCGAACAAAAAATACGATTTGGCAACAGCGGAAGCCCAAAAATTTCCGATTCGAACAGATTTCACATTGTATTCCAATATGGCAAGAGTGAATGAATCTATGGAAAATCACGAGCGTGCCGCAACGTATTTGTGCAGCGATATCGATTATGCACTTCAAGCCCTTGAAGACAATACGGCACGCCTTGGGATGGCATATTATCATAGCGGGAAATACGACGAGGCGATCAACGTATACGAAACGTTTTTCGCTGTCATGAAAGCGATCTTCAAGGAAGCTTGTCCGCCGCCATACCATGATTTTGATTCCGGAGATTGTTATTTGTTACTTGCAAAAGCATATCTCGCCGCGAGCCAAGCAGATAAGGCTATGGAGGCTGTGGAAAAATCCATTATGTATTATCTGAACTTCATGGAAAAGAAAGAAGATCGCATACATGAAATCCCAATATCATCTTCGCTCATAGGAAAGACAGAGCTTCGTCATCGCATCCGCACAGACACGCTAAAACAAAAGCTTCTTGAAAAATTATCCGACCAAGATATCCAAAAATTACGCCGAAGAAAACGATTTGTTGAACTGCTCAACACAGTGAATAGTATGTCGAAATAAATTCTGAAACACGCAAAAAAACCGAAAAATGTATTGATTTCCATATATGTAAATGCTATAATGATGCAAGAAAATTTTGCAGAAAGGCGTTGCATCATGGCAAAGAAAAAATCGAATTCTCATCTTTTTTCCGCACTTCTGTATATCATTCTCGGCGTGCTTTTGATCGTTTTCCGCAGTCAGACACTTGACTGGGCAATGACCATTGCAGGAATCATCTTCGTCATTTCCGGTATCCTTGACCTGCTCAAGAGAAACTGGATCGGCGGTGCTGCCAGTCTTATCATCGGTATTGCAATTTTGGTTCTCGGTTGGACAGCTGCAAAGATCGTCCTTCTCGTTCTCGGTATTTTGATTGCAGTAAAAGGCTTGATCTCTTTGATCGATACACTCAGAAGCAGAATCACCATTCTCGGTCTTCTTTTCTCGCTTCTCACCGTTTTGATCGGTCTCGTCGTTGCATTCGGCAACGGCCTTGATATCATCCTCGTTGTTTGCGGCGCACTTCTCGTTGTAGACGGCGTACTCGGTCTTCTTGCATCCTTCAAAAAATAAGCAACCCACAAGATACATAAAAAACGAGGGCATAGCCCTCGTTTTTTATGTATCTTCATTTTAATCTTTCCAAATGAAATGATAATTGATGGATTCTCCGCCGTCAACAAGGATGTTCTGTCCTGTGCAAAACGTATTGGTAACGGTGAGAAAATATGCCCATTCGGCGATCTCTTCGGGGGTCGCCCATTTTTTCAGCGGTGTTTCGTTCATGATCTGTGCCCAAAGCGCAGGGTCGTCCATCACGCAAGCGTTGAGCGGTGTCAAGACTCCGCCGGGGTCAAGACTATTGCAGGTCGCGCCAAACGGAGCGATCCGCATTGCCACATTTTTCGTATAAGCCATCACACCGCCCTTGCTCGCGCAGTATTCGGGAAATTCCGCGCCCGTATGTCCGCTTGCCGATCCGATATGCAAAACCGAGCGGATCTCGCGTTGCACGCCGTACGTTTCGGTCATATGGATCAGCGCCTTCAGATTGGTGTCGATATCGCTTTCGTTTTGTGTTCCTGCGTTATTGATCAAAATATGAACGGGAGAAATCGCAGGAAGATGCGCATAGTCGCGCACATCACATATATAATGCGTATATCCTTCATGCGAAATGCTTGCCTCTTGTCTGTCGATGCCGAAAACGGTATGTCCTTTTTTCAAGAAAAGCGATGCGATCGCTTTTCCGATGCCTTGCGAAGTACCTGTGATCAAAACATTCATATCATCTATTTCCTTTGCCGATATAATCCAAATATTCTTTTCCGACAGCGTTTGCACGCCATTTTTGCGCAATGCGATACCCGATGGGAGAAAACAAGATCTCCATAATAAGCTCCGCCACAGCCCCCGTCAGCGCACACATCGCGCATTGCAAGACCGTCCAATGAAAGCCACCCCAGAAGATCGGCGCAAACCCGACGAAAACGATGAGCGAGAAAATAAAATTATCCAAAAATTGCCCAATAAAGGTCGAAATATAGGTCTGCATCGCATACGCGAGCTTGCCGTTCGGATTCTTTCTAAACGCCATTCCGATGGTGAAATTCAAAAAATTATTGATAACGGCAGAGGACAAAAAGGCAATGGTACTGCCAAGCAAAATAAACCACGTTCCGCCGAAAATACCATTAAACGCCGTATAATCACTCGCATTTGAAGGAATCGCGCTCGCAACATAGAAGATGAGACAGGTCAAAAGGTTGATCCCCGCCGCAAGCACCGAAATTTTATTCGAGGCCTTCGGACCGAAATGCTTGGTGATGATATCCATACACATAAACGAGAGCCACGAGATCAAAATACCACCGTCAAGCGCGATGATCTCCGTCTGTAAAAGCGTCTTGTTGGCGAGCAGATTCATGCAGATAACGCTTACAACGAAAAGCGTTACCACCGTCGCAGGGATACATCTGAGCAAAATCGCCGTTTCCTTTTTTTCTTTTTGGATCCATTCTTTTATGTTGAACATTGCCTTATATACTCCGTTTTTATGAAATATAACGTCTATCTTATAGTAGTATATCACAAACAAAAGATACTTGCAATAAAAAAACGCAACTTTACAAAGGTTCTCCCGACTCACAGCTCCTCTTTTCGCCGAAAAACCCATAAGCGATACAATAGCGTGCTTCTGCCGCTCTATGCGGATCATCGAACGCGCAGTCCCATGGATCGTTTTCATGCGTAAAAACGATAAGATGTGTCATCGAGGCATCAAACACATATAAATCGGGCGGCAGGATCGCATTGTAAAAATAGTCCTCCGCTTTCAGGCTTTCGTACCAATCGTACTCGATAAGCCGGGCAAGTTCTGCAGCATTTGCTCTTGCCACATAGTTTTGATAGATCATTCCGTCAAAGCAAAGCTCTCCATTCGGCTCTGCAAGGAAATAAATCTCTCCGCCCAATTCTCTTAGCATAGCAAGTGCTTCGGCATAAGTGGGTTCATGATAAGCGCGCGGCATTCTATCCCACATCAAGACATCTTCAAATTTGAATTCGTCATGCTTTTCTTTCATTTTTTCAAGGAAATCACAATACTCCATTTGAAATTCTTCCCATGTCAGCAGAAATTTTTTGATGAAAGCATCGCGCAGCTCACGCCCCTCTTGCATGATTTCAATTTTTATCATATCCTATTCTCCAATCGCTCCGATTTTTCGGAACCTTATATTTTACAATGAAAATTGCATATTGTCAATCATTTTTCGAATGGTTTCCATGTTGAAATCTTCATGATTTCGTGCTATAATAATAAAATATCCATTCCGCCGAAAGGAGGCAACTATGAAAAAGAAACTGACCATTGGCATCCTTGCACACGTGGACGCAGGAAAAACGACGCTTTCCGAAGCGCTCCTCTATCATTCGGGCACGATCCGCAAGCTTGGCCGTGTCGACCACAAGAACACTTATCTCGATACCAACGCCGTGGAACGCGAGCGCGGGATCACGATCTTTTCCAAGCAAGCGCGATTCTCCTCCGAAACTTGCGATTTTATCCTGCTGGATACCCCGGGACACGTCGATTTTTCAGCAGAAACAGAGCGAACGCTCTCGCTTTTGGATTACGCCATTTTGGTCGTAAGCGCTCCCGACGGCGTGCAAAACCACACGCGCACCCTTTGGCAGCTTCTCGAATTTTACGGCGTTCCGACCTTTCTGTTCGTCAATAAGACCGATATCTGCATCAAGCTTTGCGAGGATATCGAGGCAGAGCTTGCCAAAGCGCTCTCGCCGCATTGCGTTGCGTTTTATGAAAAAGGAACGAGAGACGAGCTTTGGGAAAAGCTTGCCATGCAAAATGAGGACTTTCTCGAAAGCTTCCTCGCGGGAGAGCCGATCGAGGATCGTGAGATCGCGTCTCTCATCAGCAAACGAAAGCTCTTTCCTTGTCTTTTCGGCTCGGCACTGCGAATGCTCGGCATCGGTTTTCTGCTGGATACGCTGGATCGCTATACACTTGCGCCCATTTATGAAAGCAAGTCTTTCGGCGCAAAAGTCTATAAGATCGCACGTGCAGGCACGACGCGCCTCACCTATATGAAGATCACGGGAGGCACGCTTACCGCGCGGGATGAGCTTGCCTATACCACCCCTGAAGGCAAGCGCCTGACAGAAAAGGTAAGTCAGCTCCGCCTCTATTCGGGAGATAAATTTGAGCAGGTCGACTCCGTTTCCGCAGGGGAGATCTGTGCCGTTTGCGGTCTTTCCGCAACCTACGTCGGGGAGGGTCTCGGACTTGAACCCGATACGGAAAAGCCTCTTTTGGAGCCCGTTCTTTCCTATCGCATCGCCCTGCCCCCCGAATGCGACCCCGTTCTCTATTTTCCAAAGCTCAAGGAGCTGGAGGAAGAAGAACCGTCCTTACATCTCTATTGGAACGAGGAGCTTCGTCAGATCGAAGCGCGGCTCATGGGAGATATCCAGATCGACCTTTTGAAGCATATGATCGCGGAGCGCTTTGCCGTCTCCTGTGAATTCGACGCAGGAAGAATACTGTATAAAGAAAAGATCGCAGAAAAAACCATCGGCGTCGGACACTTTGAGCCGCTTCGACACTACGCCGAGGTTCAGCTTCTCATGGAACCTCAGCCAAAGGGCACGGGACTGATTTTTGATACCGATCTCCCCGAAAACAGTCTGGATACCAATTGGCAAAGGCTCATTCTTTCCCATCTTTATGAAAAAGCGCATCGCGGAACGCTCACAGGCGCGCTTCTTACCGATACCAAGATCACGCTCGTGGCAGGCAAAGCGCATCTGAAGCACACCGAAGGCGGCGATTTCCGCGAAGCAACGCTCCGTGCCGTTCGGCAAGGGCTGATGAAAGCGGGCTGTATCCTGCTCGAGCCATACTATAAATTCCGTCTGGAGATACCGAGCGCGAGCGTCGGCCGTGCCATGTCGGATCTGCAGGCGCGGTTTGCGGAATTTGAAATGGAAGCATCCGACGAGGAAAACGCCGTTCTTTGCGGCAGAGCGCCCGTCTCGGAGCTTCACGGATATACGCGCGAGCTCATCTCCTACACCCGAGGCAAGGGCAGACTTTCCTGCACCTCGGACGGCTACGAGCCCTGTCATAACGAAGCGGAGATCGTCCTCGCTGTCGGCTATGACCCCGAAGCCGATCTTGATCATACACCGCATTCCGTTTTCTGTGCACACGGTGCAGGCTTCGTCGTTCCATGGAATGAAGTGGATTCCTACAAGCATCTCGACGCAGAAGCGATGCTTTCCGCCCGAGAGGAAACGATCATTCCGCAAACGACCAAGCTTGCCGCCAAATACCAACTGAGCGAAGAAGAGGTCGAAGCCATCATGCTTCGCACCTTTGGCCCCATCAGACGAAAGCAATACGGCGAACCGAAGATCATCAACCACGGCAAAGCCGAAAAGCTTCCGAAAAAAAAGGAACAAAAGCCGCAAAAGCATCTCACCATCATCGACGGCTACAACGTCATCCATTCATGGGAATCCCTCAAAAAGATTGCCGCACATAGTCTTGAGGATGCACGAAAAGCGCTCATGGATACGCTTGCCAATTACGTTGCCTATACAAAAACGGAGCTCGTTTTGGTCTTTGATGCATATCTTGTCAAGGATGGTATGGGTTCTGACTTCATGGAAAACGGCTATCGCGTGGTCTTTACCAAAGCGGATCAGACCGCCGACACCTATATTGAGATCATGATGAACGAGCTCGGTCCGAATTACAACGTGCGCGTCGTAACGGGCGACCGTCTTTTGCAAAATTCCGCCGTGGTTTCGGGCGTTTTGCGTATGACTGCCAAGGAGCTTGAGGACGAGATCACAAAGGTGGGCAATGAGATCACCGAATTTGTCCGCAAGCTTTCGCAAAGCAAATCATAATATGCCACCATAAATTCCTTGCTTTTGTTGAAAATTCAATAGACACACTTGCCTTTGTGTGATATACTAAAAGCAGAAAACATAAGGAGGTTTCCTATGAAACTTGTATTACTTACCGCTCTCGGTGTGGGCGGCGCAACCGTCATCGGCGCTGTCATCGGATTTCTTTTCAAAAAAATATCACATAAATTTTCTGATATCGTTCTTTCCTTTGCGGCAGGCGTCATGCTTGCGGCGGCAGTTCTCGGTTTGGTCCTTCCATCCTTGGATTACGGCGGAAAATACGGTCTTATCATCACGATCGCCGGCATTTTCGTCGGCGCACTATCCTTGAATCTCGTCGATAAACTGGTTCCCCATCTGCATAAGCTGATAGGAGCAGATATCGAATCGCATCATAATACGAATCTCAGCCGTGTCCTGCTGTTCGTAACCGCAATCGCCATTCATAATCTGCCCGAGGGCATCGCGGCAGGCGTTGGATTTGGCTCGGGAAATAACACGCAGGCACTCCTCATCGCAGGCGGTATCGCGCTGCAAAACATCCCTGAGGGCATGGTCATCATCGGTCCGATGCTTGCCGCAGGTGTCAAGCCCGGAAAAACATTTATCTGTGCGGCGCTCACGGGCGTCATCGAGGTCATCGGCACGCTGATCGGATTTTTCGCCGTCAGTCTCGCTTCCGCGATCCTGCCTTTTGCACTCGCATTTGCAGGCGGCACGATGCTCTACGTCATCAGCGACGAGATGATCCCCGAAACTCATGCACACGGAAACGAGCGCGGCGCTACGTATGCGCTCCTCGTCGGCTTTTGTCTCATGCTCGCAACCGATATTCTTCTCGGATAAGATCAAGTTATTTACAAAAAAATCACAAATGTTGAAAAATCAACAGACAAACGGAAAATTTTGTGATATAATAAGACCATCAAAAGAACAAATCCCAAATATACGGAGGAAATAAAACTATGAATATTACAAATGACATCAAATATATCGGCGTAAACGACCATAAGATAGACCTTTTTGAAGGACAGTACGTAGTTCCAAACGGCATGGCATACAATTCCTACGCCATCATGGACGAGAAGATCGCCATCATGGATACCGTTGACGCAGGCTTTACCGCAGAATGGCTTGCCAATATCGAAAACACACTCGAAGGCAGAAAGCCCGACTACCTCATCGTTCAGCATATGGAGCCCGACCATTCCGCAAACATCGTAAACTTTGTAAACGCATATCCCGAAGCGAAGGTCGTATCCTCCGCAAAGGCATTCGTCATGATAAAGAACTTCTTCGGCACGGATTTTGCAGAAAAACAGATCGTTGTCGGCGAAGGCGATACCCTTTCCCTTGGTAAGCATACCCTCACATTCGTAACCGCTCCCATGGTGCACTGGCCTGAGGTCATCGTAACCTATGACAGCGCAGACAAGGTCCTCTTCTCCGCAGACGGCTTCGGCAAATTCGGTGCACTCGACGTAGAAGAAGAATGGGCAGACGAAGCAAGACGCTATTATATCGGCATCGTTGGCAAATACGGCGCACAGGTACAGGCACTTCTCAAAAAAGCGGCAACACTCGATATTCAGACCATCTGCCCGCTCCACGGTCCCATCCTTACCGAAAATCTCGGCTATTATATCGATCTTTACGACAAATGGTCCGGCTATAAGGTTGAAGAAGACGGCATCATGATCGCCTATACCTCCGTATACGGCAACACAAAAAAAGCCGTCATGAAGCTCGCAGAAGCACTCAAGGCAAACGGTTGTGAAAAGGTCATCGTAACAGACCTTGCAAGAGAAGACATGGCGAAGGCTGTCGGCGATGCATTCCGTTACAGCAAGCTCGTTCTCGCAACCACGACCTATAATGGCGATATCTTCCCCTTTATGCGTGAGTTTATCGACCATCTTGTGGAAAGAAACTATCAGAACAGAACCGTTGCTTTCATCGAAAACGGCAGCTGGGCACCGCTCGCGGCAAAGATCATGAAGGGCAAGCTCGAAAAGAGCAAGAACATCACCTATGTGAATACGACCGTCAAGATCCTTTCCGCACTGAACGAAGCAAGCGAAGCACAGATCCTTGATCTCGCACACGAGCTTTGCGACGTATGCAACGACGGTGCTTGCGAAGCAGAAGAAGCAGCCGCTCCCGCAATGAAGAAATTCGTTTGCAAGGTCTGCGGTTACGTTCATGAAGCAGAGTCTCTCCCCGCAGATTTCAGATGCCCTCTCTGCGGTGTTCCTGCAAAAGCATTTATCGAAAAATAAGTGGGCAACGCCCACAGGAAAATGCTCGCCTATCAGCAATCTTTCCAAATTGGAGTATAGCGAAACGGCGAGGTCGATTTCGGTAATTTCTTATAAGCAAAAAGTGGGCAACGCCCACAGGAAAATGCTCGCCTATCGGCAATCTTTCCAAATTGGAGTATAGCGAAACGGCGAGGTCGATTTCGGTAATTTCTTATAAACAAAAAGTGGGCAACGCCCATACCATCCGCCGTTGCTTCCAACGGCGGATTTTTGTAAAATTCAAAGAAACGAGGTACACGATATGAAAGTGATCATCATAGGCGGTGTTGCAGGCGGCGCGACCGCGGCGGCAAGAATCCGAAGACTAAACGAAAAAGCAGAAATCGTCATCTATGAAAGAAGCGGTTATATTTCCTATGCCAACTGCGGACTCCCTTATTATATCGGCGGTGTCATCGAAGACAAGGAAGACCTCGCTCTGCAAACGCCTGAGGGCTTTGCTCGACGCTTCCGTATCGCGGCAAAGATTTCGCACGAGGTCATCGATATCAACGCGGAAAAGAAAACGGTTTTGGTGAAAAACCTCAAAACAGGCGAAATTTTTGAAGATGCTTATGACAAGCTCATCCTTTCCCCGGGTGCAAAGCCGACCGTTCCCGCTTATGCACCGCAAAACGCAAAAAACGTCTTTACGCTCCGCACCGTGGAGGATACGTTCCGTATCCGTCAATATATCGAACAAAAAAGACCGCATAGCGTAACCGTCATCGGCGGCGGTTTTATCGGACTTGAAATGGCAGAAAATCTCCGCAATCTTGGCATGAGCGTTACGATCCTGCAAAGAGGCGATCAGCTTCTCAGCATCCTTGACCGCGATATGGCAGCATTTCTTCACGCGAAATTCAAGGCAAACGGCGTTCGTCTTGTGTTTGGCGCCAAGGTAACGGCAATCGAAAGTGCGAATGACCGCGTGATCGTTACGGCGGAGCATATGCCGACCATTGACAGCGATATGCTGATCCTCTCCATCGGCGTTACACCCGAAAACACCCTTGCCGAAAAAGCGGGACTTGCGCTCGGTCAAAAGGGTGCTATCATCGTAAACGATAAAATGGAGACCTCCAAGCCCGATATTTACGCCGTGGGCGATGCAGTGGAGATTTCTCATGTGGTAACGGGAACCCCTGCAGTCATCTCGCTTGCAGGCCCCGCCAACAAGCAGGGGCGCATTGCCGCGGATAATATCTGCGGACTTGAAAGCCACTATAAGGGATCGCAAGGCTCATCTGTCATCAAGCTGTTTGATATGACCGCCGCTATGACGGGAATTGGCGAAAAAACAGCGCAGAAATTGGGTATCGACTACGAAAAGATCATTCTTTCCCCCGCCTCTCATGCAGGCTACTACCCCGGGGCTTCAGCCATGACGATGAAGGTTCTTTACGAAAAAAAGACCGAAAAGCTCCTCGGCGCGCAGATCGTCGGATACGACGGCGTGGATAAACGCATCGACGTTTTGGCAACGGCGATCTTCGCAGGACTTCCCGCACGCGAGCTAAAGGATCTCGACCTCGCGTATGCACCCCCGTATTCCTCCGCAAAGGATCCCGTCAATATGGCAGGCTTTATCATCGACAACGTAGAAAACGGCATCGTGAAGCATTTCCATTACGAGGATATCGACGCACTTCGCCATGACCCGAACGTGATTTTGCTCGACACCAGAACCTTGATGGAATATATGCGCGGACACGCAGAGGGCTTTATCCATATTCCGCTTGACGATCTGCGCGAGCGTCTGCATGAGCTTGACCGCACGAAAAAGATCTACGTCATGTGTCAGAGCGGACTGCGCAGTTATCTTGCGACCAGGATCCTTATGCAAAACGGATTCGATGCTTATAATTTCTCGGGCGGCTTCCGTTTTTATCAAAACGTTCATATGGATATCGAGGCGGCAAAGCCTAGGAGCCTCCGATGATCGGTCGACACAAAATTTTGCAATACATAACGTAAGAGGGCGGTGAAAATCACCGCCCTTATTTCTTCGCTCAGGTCATGCTTTTGTTATGTTTTTCAGAGGAGCGCTTTTCCAAACGTGCTCGCTCTCGCTCCACTTCGATGACGGCAGCATCGCCGTCCTGATATCCCCATTCATCCTTGATGCATGCAATCATGCGGTCGTAGGTTTCCACAGCCTTTTGTGTTTCTCCCAAAATTTCATAGATAACGGCGATTCCTTCCAGAGCGTCCGTATATCGCGGCTTTTGATCTTCCTCCGCCTTCCATGAAGCCTCATAATATGCGATCGCCTTTTCATATTCGCATTTTCGCGCATAATACTGTGCGGTCTCAAAGAGAAAACCGGAGTTTTCCGAATAGCTTTCCAAGGCGTTCTGCATGATCGCGTCTGCTTTCTTTTCGTCGTATGCCGCAAGCGCGATATACGCTTTGTAAACAGGAACCAAAAAAGGTCTGTGAGCGGGAAGCGTCTGATAGATTTCCAAATAGGCTTCTGCCTCCTGCGTGCGATGGTCAGCGATCAAATTATCCATGATCTCATAATAAGGCAGGGGCGTTTTGGGCGTGATCGTGTCATGCTCAATGACCTTTTTATAAAAATCGATGACCGCCGTATGATTGGCGATATTCCAATCCCATGCGGATGCCCCTTCCGCCTTTTGTAAAAGCCATTGACATTCTTTCTTTTCGGGACTCCGCATAATGGCATCTCTCGCGTATTTGCTGACTCTTCTGGCATCAGCCTCCATGCGATGATGATAGAGATGGGCAAGCAAGCTGAGAATTTTTGATTTATCTTCATTTTCCTCCAACTGATTTTTCAAAAAATCCTCATATTCCTTGAAAACGTCTGACGGAAATTCCTCTTCCAGATCCAATCGCTTTTCGATCCTGCGAAGTCTTTGGTTTGTCGTCAAATCAAAAAGCTCATCGATGGTAACGCCGAGTTCACCTGCCAGCGTCGGTAAAAGGGCGATATCGGGCATGGTTACGGCGTTTTCCCATTTCGAGACCGATTGGGCGCTGATACCAAGCCTTGTCGCAAGCTGCTCCTGCGTGAGTCCTGCTTTGTATCTGAGTTGTTTGATCTTATTTCCGATATCCATATCGTTCCTCCATGCAAAATAAGTTGAAAGGCCTTTACACTTGCTATTGTAACACGGTGCACATGAAAAATCAACAACGCAGTTTTACGGCCAACTCGCCCGACAGGTGAACAAGATGTTCTTGATCCATCGTGTTTGTGCGCCATATCGCGCGGCGGTATGGTGAAAATTATTTTGCGCGAAGAAGCGCGAAAGAATCCATTTGAATCCATTTGCTATTGACAAAATTTGTCGCAAAATGTATAATAAATATATTATTTACATTTAGGGAGATATACATATGAATTTTTTGGAAGAACGTATTCTCAAAGACGGTATTGTCAAAGAAAATAATGTCCTCAAGGTAGACAGCTTTTTGAACCATCAAATGGATATCGCGCTTCTTGACCAAATCGGAGAAGAATTTCAACGCCGTTTTGCAAACAAGCATATCACCAAGGTCTTGACCATCGAAGCCTCCGGTATTGCGATCGCCTATGCAGTGGCGCGACAATTCGGTGTACCGATGGTTTTCGCCAAAAAATCCAAAAGTATCAATATTGACGGTGAGATGTATACCGCCGAAGTGGAATCCTTCACACACAAAAACAAAAACCAAGTCATTGTTTCCAAAAGATTTTTGAACGCCGATGATCATCTTCTGATCGTAGATGACTTTCTTGCCAACGGTTGTGCCCTGCAGGGACTCATCTCTATCAGCGAATCTGCCGGTGCAACGGTGGAAGGCATCGGTATCGTCATTGAAAAAGGTTTCCAGTATGGCGGAAGAATGATTCGCAACCTCGGTTATCATCTTGAATCTCTTGCGATCATAGATCATATGGATTCCCAAAACAAAATGGTATATTTTCGTGAACAGGAGCAATAAAATATGAAAAAGCTTTTTAAGAAAAAAGACTCCTCTGAGGCATCCATAAACAATATCTATAACCTTAACGGAAAAGTTCCGCTTCATCGTGCCATTCCGTTCGGGCTTCAGCATATTCTTGCCATGTTCGTTGCGAATATCGCCCCCATCCTGATCGTTTCCGGCGCTTGCGGACTCACAGCACAGGATACGGCGCGCCTCATTCAGACAGCCATGATCATTGCGGGTATCGGTACGCTCATACAGCTTTTCCCGATCTGGCGCATCGGCTCGCGTTTGCCTGTCGTCATGGGCATCAGCTTTACCTTTGTTTCCGTCTTCTGCTATGTCGGTCCGAAATACGGGTATTCTGCCGTTATCGGCGCGATCTTGATCGGCGGTCTTGTGGAAGCCATTCTCGGTCTTTTCGCAAAATACTGGAGACGCATCATCACACCTTTGGTAGCGGCATGCGTCGTAACCTCGATCGGCTTTTCTTTGCTCTCCGTCGGTGCAAACTCCTTTGCAGGCGGCACAGGAAGCGCGGATTTCGGTTCTTGGCAAAACTGGTTGCTCGGCGGTGTAACGCTCCTCGCCTGCATCCTTTTCAACCTCTTCGCAAAAGGACATCTCAAGCAGCTTTCCGTGCTTTTCGGTCTCATTGTCGGTTATATCCTCGCGCTTTGCCTTGGCAAAGTTGATTTTTCCGCCTTGCAAGACGTATCCATTGTCTCCTTGCCGCAAATTCTTCCTTACAAACCGACGTTCAATCTGAATGCCATCATCTCTGTCATTATGATCTTCCTTGTTTCTGCAACAGAAACCATCGGAGATACCTCTGCGCTGACATCCACAGTTTTAAGTCGAGAAGCCTCTGACAAAGAAATTTCAGGCTCCCTTGCTTGCGACGGTCTCGTCAGCTCACTTTCCGCGTGCTTTGGTTGCTTGCCCATCACATCCTTCAGCCAAAATATCGGTCTTATCGCAATGACCAAGGTCGTAAACCGCTTCTGTATTGCCACAGGCGCGATCATCATGATCGTCGCAGGTATTTTTCCTGCGGTCGGTGCCGTACTCGCAACCCTTCCCGAAGCCGTGCTCGGCGGCTGTACCATTATGATGTTTGGTACGATCGTTGTCAGCGGTCTTCAAATGCTCAGCAACTGCGGCTTCTCTCAGAGAAATATCACCATTGCCGCACTTTCGCTTGCAATCGGTCTCGGCTTCACACAAGCCCCCGAAATGTTTGCGATCTTCCCCGATATCGTCAAAACCGTTTTCGGTGAAAACTGCGTTGCCGTTGTTTTCCTTGTTTCCATTATTCTTGATCTTGTAATTCCCAAAGAAAAGAAAACGGAACCTGCCCCCGAAGCAAACGCATAAAATCAAATAAAACAGCAAGGCCAAAGCCTTGCTGTTTTTGTTTATACCTCGATCTCAATACCAACAGGGCAATGATCACTGCCCATAATATTACCAAGAATAAAGCTATCCTTGACCCTATCGAAAAGGCGATCGGAAACGACAAAATAATCGATACGCCAACCGATATTTCTTTCGCGGGATTTCATCATATAGCTCCACCAAGAATATTCGACCTTTTCGGGATAGAGCGCACGGAACGTATCGGTAAAGCCGCTTTTAAGAAGCTCCGTAAATTTTCCGCGTTCTTCATCGGAAAAGCCTGCGCTATGATGATTGGTCTTCGGGTTTTTAAGGTCGATCTCCTCGTGTGCCACGTTGAGATCGCCGCAATAAATGACGGGCTTTTTGCTGTCAAGCGCGACGATATACGCACGCAGAGCATCTTCCCATTTCATGCGGTAATCGAGCCTTGCAAGCTCCTTTTGCGCGTTTGGCGTATACACGCAAAGCAAATAGAAATCTTCATATTCCAGCGTGATGGCGCGTCCCTCCGTGTCATGCTCGGGAATACCGATGCCGTAGCTTACGGACATCGGTTCTTTTTTGGCAAAGATCGCCGTCCCCGAATAGCCCTTTTTCTCTGCGCTATACCAATACTGATGATATCCCGGCGCTTCAAATTCCGCTTGTCCCGGTTGCATTTTGGTTTCTTGAATACAGAAAAAATCCGCATCCGTTTCCTTAAAAAATTCATCAAAGCCTTTTCCAAGACACGCTCGGAAGCCGTTTACGTTCCATGAAATAAATTTCATTGTTTGTCCCTTTCTTTATCCTTCATATCGATTCATATGTTCTGCTTTATCTTTCAAAAGCGTTTTGACCTTTGGCACGATATCCCCCGCAAAGGCAACCGTATCCTCATGTGAAAAATAGATCATCCATGTAAAATCATAATTCGTATACACCGTCTCCGAGCATTCGTCAAAGGTCATATCCTCCGTTTCCATACAAAACGGAATTTGATATGCAGAATCACACAAAGCATATACCCTCTTTTCGGGTATACCGACAAGCTTGCAGATATCTGCCCAATAAGGCTCGATATGCTCGCTCATAAAATAGCATTTTTCGGAAACTTTTTGCGGTTCACCGCCACACAAAGGATACCAATAGATGTTCACATCATATTCGAATACATCCCAAAACCGCGCGAAAAGCGCCTCTGCTTCTTCCCCGATGATGACCCTTTCATACGGTAAAGGGGAAGAAAGCGTGTAGATATCCGTTTGAAGCACCGTTTCCATATAGAGGGAAAATTCATCGTATATCGTCTGTATCATATATGTCTGCACGGGTGTTTTCTCTCTTTGCAGGGAAATATCATAAAAATGCCAATATGAGGCTTTCACCTGCTCGAGGAAATCCTCGGGAGAAGAAAATTCACGCTCCATCAGCATCGAAAGATGAAATTGTAATTCTCCCGTTACCAGATACTTGATATACGTTTCCCCACCCGCTTTACGATAATATTCATGGTATCTATCGCCTTTTTCTCTGCACCATGCTTTCAGAACGCCGATGATGTTGTTATAGTTCATCTCAACCCTCCGCGATTTATTCCATCTCCGTTACAAGCTCCGAAAGCGCCTTGCGCTTTTTCGTGCGAAGCGTATCGTCCTCCTTCGCATAGCCAAGCGTTACGACAAGACGGACGGGCTTGCCAAGGTCGCAAAGCTCACGGATCTTACCGTCATCAAACCAGCCGAGGATACAAGTGCCGAGTCCCTGTGCGGCGGCTTCTGCCGTAAGATATGCGGCGGCAATGCCGATATCGATGGAGCGATAATCGTTTCCCTTGACCTTTGCGCCGAGCGCGGCGCTGGCAACGTAATTTTCCTCAGAAATGACGATCACAACGGGCGCGTCTGCGGCAAATTTATTCATACCCATGCCCATCGTCGTAGCGGCGACCGCTTTTGCTTTTTCCCCCTTACAAACGGTAAGATGATAAGGCTGACCGTTGCAAGCAGAGGGCGCAAGTCTTGTTGCTTCCAAAACGGCATGGAGCTTTTCCGCCTCAACGGGCTTTTCCGCGTCATAACGGCGGCAGGATTGACGGTTCATTGCAATTTCTGTAAAATTCATTCTCATTCCTCTTTCCGTTTTTTATATATAGTATACCCGAAATTCCCTTCTCCGTCAAGTCTATACTTTTTCAAAATACCTCTTGCAAGTTCATCGCTTTTTGTGTATAATAGAATCCGTGAGAATTTCGGCACGAAAGGAGGCAGACCCATGTTTCAACTGAATGAAAAGATCTTCAAATATGCCATCGTGGATATCGGTGCCAATAGCGTTCGCATGAATATTTATGATATCGATACCGAAACGGGTGCTTTTTCAACAGCACTTTCCGTTCGCAGTATGCTCGGGCTTGCCGCGTACGCCAAGGACGGTGCACTGACAAGCGACGGCATCGGCAAGCTTTTTGCCGTTCTGCGTGAATTTTTAGCGCGCGCCAACAGCTTCCCTTGCGATGCATTTTCTGCGTTTGCCACAGCGTCTCTTCGCGGACTTTCCAATAGTGCCAAGATCGTGCGCGATATCAAATCGGGTCTCGGCATTGAGATCGACATCATCAGCGGAGAGCTGGAAGCCTCCTATGATCACGCCGCCATCCGTTACCGTTTCCCCGAAACGCCAAACGGACTTCTCATCGATATGGGCGGCGGTAGCACGGAGATCGTACATTTTGAGGGTGAAAAGGTGCTTTCCGTTGTCAGTCTTCCCATCGGTTGTGTGATGCTGATGAAGCGCTTTACCGCCTGCACAAAAAAAGACCCATTCCCTACAAATGAGGAAATGGGCAAGATCCAAGCCTATGTGAAAGAAACGTTAGCGGAATACCCCGAATTTCAAAACGCCTGTCAGACCGCATTTCTCATCGGCGGTACGGCACGCGCCGCGGCAAAGCTCCATAGCACGCTCGTGTCTGACGGCTCGATCGCAGACGGCTATACCTTCAGCGCGGATGAGCTGAGAAAGGTATGCGAGCGCGCGTTTTCCGATATCCGCGAAGGCGGAAGATGGATTCGAGAAACCGTTTCCGACCGCGTGCTTTCCATCATTCCGGGACTTGCAGCATATCTTGTCATCGCTGAAACGCTTGGCATTTCGCGCTTCGTTATGAGCAATGCAGGTGTACGCGAAGGCTTTCTCATCGAATATATTACGAAAAATTTTCCCCTAAGATCTCCAGAATCTTAAATTTGATCTTATACTTCGGGCTTTCTCCTCCCGTCAGCACACCGATCTGATCCGAGGTGAAGCCCGTTTTGATAAAAGACGCTTCTGTTTTGGCAACGTCCGTGCAAAGCGCAGGATACAAAACACACCACCAGTTTTGTCCCGCCGCATCTCCGATCTCCACGCGAAGCGATTCATAAATACCCGCAGGAAGACGAATGGAACCATAGTCTCTTGTCGGGTATTTTTCTTTGGATAAATACAGCGTAGCATCATGCGTTTCTCCAAGCGCCGCAAGCGTCTTTTTGCAGACCTCACGCAAATGATCCAGATTTTCCGTAATGATGCTTGCCGCCTCATCGGGATCTTCCGCGTTTTCCATCAGCGTGCGAAGCTCAGCAAGAACAGCATCCCGTACGATAAGCTTCACATTTTGGTCGTGCTCACTATCGGAATTGGCAAGCACGTGAAGCCGAACGGTATTTTCATAGATCGCCATATCGGCTTTGGTCGGCATAAAACCACAGAAAAGACAAAACGCAAGAACCAGTGATGTAAACAATACAAGATACTTCATAAATAGCCTCCAAATTTGAATTTCGTTCAAAATATGTAATTCGTTTTGATAAGGCTATTGTGTCCTCAAAAAGAAGCCATTATTCACAGACTTCAAAAAAATGCGCGAAAAAGGCTCCTTCCCATAAGGAAGTTTACTCGCAGGTGTGAATTTACTACGCAGTAAACAAATAGATAACCCCGACAGATTTTTGTCGGGGTTAATTATTTGTTTTCGATGCATGAAAATTGGTTAGGTAAGCCAAAAGGTCAAAACATCTTCGTAATCAATATCTTTATCTGCAAAATTTTCAATCCAAGCAACAAGAAACGTAATTTTTTCTATGCTTCTATCCAAAAGAACAAAGGAAAAGCCAAGATTGTTATCAGATTGCCATACATCATATCCTTTATGTGGTTCATCCTGACGAAAATAGTCATCGTTCATATCAAATGAACCAATGCCGACAGACCACTTGTCAATCGTATTGGTAAGTGATTCAGTATGTTCATCAGAGCCGCAATAATGCAAACCGCCCTCGGAAAATACAATATCGTACTGCTTTTTTATTTCCAGAAGATTGGTGTCTATGTCTAAAGCATAATTGGTTTCTGTGGTAATATCATAATACGGAATATCGTATTTGTTTTTGCGGATGCTGAAGGGAATTTTTTTATCTTCGCAAGATACACTAAATTTTCCGACCGGGCATGAAAGCTCAGTTATATTTTCGTAAATATATGATTTCACAAAACCACTCCTTTCACAGACTTTTGATTCGAATTCTTGTTTTTTTATTTGTTGTTCTGTTTTATCGCAAGTTTCGCCTTTGTATTACAAAGGCATAGGGCAAAGCCCATACCCCTAAAGATACATGAGCTTACCATAGGCTCCCTCCGGGAGGAAGGCTTTTTGTTAGTTCCATTATAACACAAATCGGCAGAGAAAACAAGTCCTCTGCCGATATTTATATGTGTATCCGTAGGGGAGACCTGCGGTCTCCCGCGGGCGAACACAGTTCGCCCCTGCCGTGTTCCGAAAACATCCTTATGAGAACGCTCCTAATCGCGCATTTTTTGAGGTCTCATTCGATCTCATCGATCCGTATATCGGCATGATGCGGGATCGGCTTCCATGTTACTTTACAAAAGACGGCGATCCAAGTAGCGATATCCCCCATGATGCTGAATATTGGAAACATCAACGAATACCAAAGCTTTTTATACCATTTCATATCGGGGATGCGCTTTCTTTCCGTGATGAAGACTACCCACGCCATAGGGATCGTACCAAGATGCTCAAAGACGAGGATTTCAAAAAGGGCAACAAAAAGCGCCATCCCTGCGGAAAAACCAAATTCAGAATTGAGAATAAAAAGCGCAACGGCAACGGCGGCTTTTGCCAACTTTGCCGGGATCGTTACCATAACGGAGGGAAAATTGAGCGTCAGCATATCGTAGCACATGAAGCGTTCACGACACGTTTTTCGGCGGAAAATACCCAAAAATAAGGCTTTTCCCGATTCTCCAAGGGCTTGCAGATGCCCCTTTGCCCAACGGATGCGCTGTCTCCATGCGATACGCAGCAAGGTCGGCTGTTCGTCATAAAATTGAGCTTCATGCTGATAAGAAATGCGAATCCCGTGTGCGATAGCATCCGAGGAAAAGGAACGATCCTCCGCAAAGGTCGTATAATGCCAACCGTCCCGTAAAAGCTCGCTTGCCACGAGAAAGCCGCACCCCTGGACCCATGAGGAAAGCCCCAGCGCAGAGCGTCCGCGATTATCAAAGCGAACGGTGCGGAGCCAATGAAGCGCATAGCCGGCGGCAAGCCATCCGTCATCGAAATTTTTGGAATTTCGATAGGAGGTGATGATCCTTTCGCCGCTGTCGAAGGCATCGTTCATGCGGCTGATAAAATCGCTCTTCAAGAGGTTGTCCGCATCAAAAATAAAATAGCCGTCAAAGCTTTCAATGCCGAAATCCTTTTCGATATTTTGAAAGAGAAATTGCAGAGCGTAGCCCTTGGTCGCGTTTTCCGTATCGAACCTTTCGTAGCAGATCGCACCGTTTTCTCTTGCGACGGCGGCGGTTCTGTCAGTACAATTATCCGCAACGACAAAAACCTGTACTTTCTCACGCGGATAATCCTGTTTTTGAATACTGTTCAAGAGATTTTTGAGAACGATCTCTTCGTTTCGCGCCGCGATGACGACGGCATATGTATGGAGCGCTTTTGCAGACGCAAAGGTCCGTGTCTGAAAAAGCCCGACCGCCATATAAACGGTACGGGCGGCATATAAAATGCCCACGATGGAAATGAGTAAATTGCAAATAAAGAGAATATGCTCCATGTCGGATTCCTTTCTTTTTTCTTTTCTCAATTTTATCATATCGCCAAGATAAATGCAAGGAAAACTTGATTAAAAGATTCTTAAATTATCGATAAAAAACATATCGATTTTCTCTTGTAATTTGAAAAGAACTATGCTATACTCATGGCAAAAAGCGGAAGATCTTTTTCGCGTAAATAAGAATATGGAAGGAACTCCTATCATGAATTACATCAGCAAAAGAGACTATGAAGCAGAAATCGCCGCGACACGCGACCGCCGTATGGCATGGTTCCGCGATGCCAGATTCGGTATGTTTATCCATTACGGTCTGTATTCCGAGCTTGGCACAGGCGAATGGTCGCAGGCAAATCAGAACTACACCGTTGCGGAATACGAAACGTTGGCAAAGAGCTTTGCTCCCAAAGAGGGTTGTGCTCGCGAGTGGTGCGAAATGGCGAAGAAAATGGGCGCAAAATACGCCGTTCTGACCACACGCCATCACGAGGGATTTTCCCTTTGGAACTCCAAGGCAAATCCATACAACTCCTACAATTATTGCGGTCGTGATATCGTGCGTGAATTTGTCGATGCTTGCCGTGAATATGACCTGAGGATCGGCTTGTATTCTTCTTTGATGGACTGGCATCACCCCGATTCGTGGCGTTGCAAAAACGATCCCGAGGCAAGAGATCGCTTCCTTAAATATATTGAAGACCTCAACACAGAGCTTCTCACAAATTACGGTAAAATCGATATCCTTTGGTATGATGTTTCCTGTCCGTTTGAAAGCGCAGAGGGTTGGGATTCCGTCAATCGCAACCGCCGTTTGCGTGCGCTTCAGCCCGATATCATCATCAATAACCGTTCCGCGCTCCCGGAAGACTTTGGCACTCCCGAGGGCAGAATCGATGCGGAGGATAAGGATTGGGAATCCTGTTTGACGCTTACCGATCTCGCTTGGGGTTATGTGGATGCCGAGCAGGCCGCACCCTTTATGATGACACCGAAAAGCATCGTGCGTAAATTGCATCTTTGCACCTGCAAGGGCGGTAATTTGCTTCTCAATATCGGTCCGATGCCCGATGGCTCGATCGATAAATATACAAGAGAAACGCTTACCAAGGTCGGTGAATGGCTCGCCGTCAACGGGGAAGCGACCTACGGACGCAAATTCCGAACAGGTCCCGTTTACAGCGCAAACACGCTCACCGCCGTGTCCGCAGAGCCCGATTGCAAGACCTTCTATCTCTGGAACTGGGTATGGCCCAAAAACGGTGAATTGATGTTCGGCGGTTATATGGATGCCCCAACCAAGGTTTCGTTCCTTGCAACAGGTGAGGAGATCGACTTCGTCCATGATGGGCACCGCATCTTCCTTAAAAATCTGCCGAAAGAAATTCCCGATAAGATTCTCGGTGCGACGGTCATCAAGATGGAATTTGCCGAAAAACCGCGCCATATCTTCCGCAGCTATTATCCGCAGATGCACCTCGGACACGATTATTCCGAAGGAAATCATATTTGGTAATTTTGAACGATACTCAACAAAAGGAGAGCTTATATGTATACCAGTATTTCCACAGGCGCAGAGATTGCGCGACTCGGCATTGACGGCGCGTTTGCCGCCATCAAAAAAGCAGGCTTTGACGGTCTGGATTTCGGGCTTGATAATCTTCTCACATGGAGAGAGGTCATGCGCCCCGAAACCAATATCCTGCCGTTTTTCTCCGACGATGCGGAGATCGCGCGTTATACCGCGCTTATCAAAACGACCGCAGAAAAATACGATTTGAAATTCGTTCAATTTCATGCGCCGTTCCCGTCCTACGTCCCGAACAATGCGCTCGCAAGCGAAAACATGAAAATGGCTTGCCGCAAGAGCATTGAGATTTGCGGCGCTTGCGGATGTGATAAGATCGTCATTCATCCCTGCTTCTCGGGGGACCCCACAGCACCGCTCGACCCCGAGGAGGAGTGGAACATCAATATCGATTTTTATTCCTCGTTCATTCCGACGCTGAAAGCGAGCGGTGTCAAATGCTGTCTGGAAAATATGTTCATCACGGACAAAAAGGGCAAGAGCTACGGTGCGATCTGCTCGGATATCACGGAAACTTGCCGTTATATCGATACCTTGAACGAGATCGCAGGAGAAACGCTCTTTGGCTTTTGCCTTGATACGGGTCATCTTTTGATGGCGGGTCATGATATCACCTTTGCCATTCAAAAGCTTGGTGCGCGCCTCATCGCGCTTCACGTTCACGATAACGACGGCTATCACGACGACCATAACGCGCCTTATCTTGGCGGTATTCAAAATTGGAATCGTTTCTTCCTCGGTCTGCGCGCCATCGGCTACAAGGGCGATATGAATATGGAAACAGGCAATGCGGTCGGTCGTGTCCCCGATGCGCTGATCCCCTCGACGCTTCGACTCCTTGCGGATACCGCAAATTACTTCCGCGACGTGGTTTTGGCAGACGAAACCGTATAAGAAAACTCAACCAAGGGTTGCATCTCTCTGCAAAAAACAAGTTATTGCATGGAGAAGCGTTTCATGATATACTATCCTCGGAATCCGGATTTCAATGATTTTTTGAGGTGAAAAGCATGACCATAGGTGAACGTATCAAATATTTCAGAAAAGAGAACCATCTCACGCAAGAACAGCTTGCCGATTATCTCCACGTATCCTATCAAGCCGTTTCCAAATGGGAAAATGGCGTATCCAGCCCCGATCTTTCATTGATCGCTCCATTGACCGATCTGTTCCGTATTTCCGCCGATGAGCTTCTCGGCTTATCCCAAAAGGTGCGGGACGAGCGAAAAGCCTATTTCGAGGCAGAATATTTTGAATATTGGAAAAAGGAAGACCATGAAGCGGATCATGCGATTGCCAAACGCGCCGTCGAGGAATATCCGAGCGAACTAAAATATTGGAAATGGCTCGGCGCAGTGGAATATTATATTGCGTTTCGTCGAAAGGAGCAGACGGCTTTTATCGAAATGATGGATGCTTCCATCAAGCATAATCTCATGGTTTGGGAGAACAGCACCGACGATGCGCTAAGATCGGAAGCCCTGTGGACGATCATCTGTGCATATCGATACAGCGGCAGAATCTCGGAAGCGAGAAAATATGCCGAGCGTTATCCGAAACGGGATTCGCTCAGCCGAGAGGATGCGCTCGCGCTTTGCTTAGAGGGCGAGGAGCTTCTTTCACTCAGACAGAAGATGTTGGTGGAGGCTCTTGAAAATTTCTGCGGAAAGCTCGGACAGTTTTGGCTTTATGAAACGACCGCAGATGCTCGCGCACGCGCGGCGGTATATGCGGAAAAAAGCATCATTGAAGCCATCATTCCCGATGGGAATTTACTGTTTTTCAGTTGGTATCTGTATCGCATCCATGAAAAGCTTGCGGATTTTGCCTTGACGGACGGCGATGCCGATACTGCCGTGATGGAGCTGAAAAAGGCATATCAATACGCCAAGCAATGCGACCTTGCGCGCGTTTCGGGAAAGCAATATTATACAGCGCCCTTGCTCGACCGTCATTTCTATGATTATTCCGAATGTCGGGAGCTTTGCTCGGAGGCGGAAATGCTTCTTGAAGATCTACGCAAGCAGAAAAAATATGACCCTCTGCGCGACCGTGAGGATTTCAAGGCGCTTTTGCAGATGTGATTTCATTTGATATAAAATGTTTCTTGGCTTTTAGGGCGGATTTCATATCCGCCTTAAATTTTTACGAAAATTCTCCAATATTTCTCCCCATTTTGCGACTATATAGGTGAAGAGATCCAATCAAGGAAAGGAGCAGCCCTATGGAAGACAAACAAATCATTTCCTTATATCATGCAAGAGATGAACGCGCCATCAAGGAAACCGACGCCAAATACGGAAGGTATTGTCATCGCATTGCGAAAAACCTTTTGATGCTCCGCGAGGATGCCGAGGAATGTGTAAACGATACGTATCTTGCCGCATGGAATCAAATGCCGCCCGAAAATCCGCATCTGCTTTCGGCATTTCTTTCGCGCATCGTTCGCAATATCGCCATCAGCCGTTTTCGCCGCGACCGCGCAAAGAAGCGCTATGACGGCATGGAGCTTTTGCTTTCCGAGCTGGACGATTGTATCCCAAGCGCGGAAAACGTGGAAAAAACGGTCGAGGAACGCGAGCTTTCGGGTGTCATCAGCGATTGGCTCGATACACTCACGAATGATGACCGCGCGCTCTTTATCCGCCGTTATTATCATGGGGAATCGATAAAGGAGCTTGCGAAAGTCAGCGGCATCGCACCGCAAGCGCTTTCATCCCGTCTTTTCACCTTACGCACGAAACTAAAGACCCGACTTGAGGAGAAAGGAGTATCGTTATGAAAAACGAAAAGCTTTATCACGGTATCACAAACATTCGAGAAGATCTTGTGGAAGAAGCGGAACATCACCGTTTCCGTTCCAAAAAGCGCGTGCCGAAGCATACTTTGACCGCCGCTGCATCGTTGGTTCTCGTTGTGGGGATCGTTTATCTTGGCGCATTGATCTTCTTTTTCGGTCCTGCCGCATCGGGCGGTGATTCCTACAACGATCGTCAGTATATGGCGTATGAGGGACCCGTTTTCCCCTTGACGGCACTTGAAAACACCGGTTCACTCACGGCAAAACGCCATCTCACCTATGATTTTACGGCGATACACGATGAATATTCCTTCCCCGATGCACTCATATTGGATGCTTACACGCTGACAAATACCACAAATGAAGATATGACCTATCGCTTCGCATATCCCTTTGTCGCAAGCATTAACACGTCCCGGGAATACATCCCTGCCATTTTGGAATATAACATCGAGACCGAGATCCATATCGGCAGATATACGGGCGGCTACGAGGGCGTTTGGGGCGCAGATGACCCCAAGGGTACGGTGAATCTTGACCATATCAGCTCTTGGACGGAATATAAGGCGCTTCTTTCGGACGGCACGTATATGCAGGACGCTTTCGAGGAATTCCCCGAAATGCATCAGCCCGTCGTGGTCTATGAGATCTCCAATGTGCAAGTCTACGGAGAGGGCGCTTCCCCGACCTTGAAATTCTCCTGTGAGCACGCCCCCGAATCGGTTACGTCCTTTGCTTATGGCATAAGAGGCGGCAGTTATCATCAAGAAAAAGGCAAATTCTCCTATCATTTCAGCTTGGATCCGGACGAAGTCGGCTATGTATTTGTCATCGGCGGCGACCTTATGACCTATTCCACGCAGGGCTATGAGGACGGCGGCTGTGATAAGGGCGAGGAGCTCGATATCACGGCAACGATCACGCGCAAGGAGGGCATTCTCGGTGAGGTCTTATTCGACCTTTTGTTTGCCGAGCGAGACGGCACGTTTTCTTCGGACGTTGCCTTTGGCGCGTTTGCGGAAATGATGTATACGAACGGTTTTCTTGCGGAAGAGCCTGCGGAGAGATACCGCATTGGTCTCTCCTCCTTGCTTGCAGACGCAAGCAACGTCGACCGCGTGATGTATCTTACCTTTGAGCTTACCATCCCTGCAGGTGAAAGCAAAACGCTGACGCTTTCCATGCAAAAAGCGCCCAGTATGGATTTCGCGGGAAAATATAAGACCCGCTACGGCTTTGATATGGTAACGAGGCTTGGCACGAATATCACGTTCACCGAACAGAGGGCAAAAATCATCTTGGATACCGAAAAATATGAATTTGCAGACCAGAACTTCGGTTTTGACCCGGAAACTGGAATTTTCGAGGTAACGCTCAGCCTTGCAACCGAGCATTATTATATGGATATTCGGAAAAAACCCGAGGAAACAGAATAAACATGAGAGCATCTGCTGTCGCAGATGCTCTCATGTTTATTTTACGGCATAAATCTCCGTCCTCTTGCATATATATACCGAACGCCAAGCCAATAGGGGCGTACGGAGGTTTTTATGTCATATTTTTTATCCCTTATCATGTCAAATTTTCTCTATTTGTTTCTGAAAGTGTCGTATTCTCAGACCTTTCCGCCTCCGCTTTCTCCCTCGGAAGAAGCGGAATGCTTCCGAAAAATGAGAGCAGGCGACCAAAAAGCAAGAGAAAAGCTCATCGAACACAATCTGCGTCTTGTTGCGCATATCGTCAAAAAATATTATGCCTCGGGCGTGGATCAGGATGATCTCATCTCCATCGGCACGATCGGACTCATCAAAGCAATCGATTCCTTTAACTGCGAAAACGGAGCAAGATTTGCGACCTATGCCGCGAAATGCCTGCAAAATGCTATCCTATCATAACGGCTACATTTGGAGCATACGGTGAAAATCAAGCTCCCTCCGATGAAAAATGGCGCGTATTTCGCCGCTTGAGTAGCCGTTCTTATTTGATGGTGCAAAACATATCGGGAGAGGTAAAATTTGCTCCCTTGTTCATTCACAGTTTCCCGTTGCTTGCACCACACCATTTGTTAGAATCCGAGAAATTCAATATCCGATTCTCTGACCCGTCGGAGATAACCGAGATTGCGGACAAGCTCCGTTATCACAGATACCGAAAGGCACTCTTGCAAAGAGAGGTTGCGGACTACATAGGCATTGACCGCAGCACTTATATCCACTATGAGGAATACGGGCGCGACTACTACCCGTTAGATAACATGGAAAAACTTGCCGCCCTGTTCGGTGTCCCCGTAACGGAATTGCTTGATGACTTCAATATGTTCTTGTATAACGATCAAGGCAAGCAGATACGCAAAAAGCGGTTGGAATTGAATATGACACAGCGCGAATATGCTGATATGCTCGGTGTTCATGTCGGTAATCTGAAAAAATGGGAACAGAACAAAGTGCGTATTTTCAAAAGCACATGGGAACGTTTCTTCAAATAAGAGCGAAAAGGAGGATTTGATTATGAAAAAACTTGTTAGCTGCGCCTTTAACTTCGATACTGTCTGCGTGGAGCTGAAATTCTCTGACGGCAGTATGATAGTCATTGATACCATTGCCGTTGAAAATGAGGTTGCACGGAATATGTATGAACGGTCAGAGCTTGACTACCTTATCTACAATGCACCGCTTGAATATGCCGACCTTATTTTGAACGGCTACTCCGAAACATACCTAAAAGCCGTAACTGAATATAAGCCGCTGGACTAAACACAGAAAAAACAGGCAAGGCAGATCACCCCACAAAAGGGCGTCAGCCTTGCCTGCTTCAATTTATTCAGCGTTGCTCTTTTTATCTTCCTCGCAACCGTCAATAATGGTTTGTGCGATTGCGTCAATCAATTTTAGTTTTTGCTCTGTGGGGCAATTCAGCTTTTCGATGTACTGCGCCACATATTCAGCGTGGAACTTTGCCACACGAGCGTCAAATAACGCCTGCTTTTCGGGTGTTTCGGGATAATGGACAATTATTTCGATAGCAGATCCCCCTTTCATGGGCTACGGTCATATTTCAATTTTATGCGGATAGGCTTGTCTGATATGAGTATCAGAGGTTGAGGATTCGAGCCGCTTTTTTGAGGTTTTCGGCTGCGTTGCCACGGCGAAAGTTCTCGCCGTCAAAGAGGACGGGAACGCATACCTCTAAAACGCGGTCATAAATGCGCCGATCATCGAGGTCGGTTGCTTTCTGCATAACAGACAGCGCGATATTGGTTGTGATAATCATAGGCTTGTGGGAGAGCAAGCGGCGGTTGACTATATCGAAAACGCGCTCCTTGCCATAGTTTGTATTTCGTTCTGCGCCTAAATCGTCAAGAATGAGTAAGTCGGGGCGTGTAATCCGTTTTAAGTAGCTGTCGCGGTCTGCTCCAAAATTGCCCTGCATACGGTTGACTACATCAGTCATATCGACATAGAGAACGGAAATCATGCGGTCAATCAGAGCGTTTGCGATACACCCTGCGGCGTAGGACTTGCCTGTGCCGACATTCCCGAACAATAACAGCCCGATACCCTCACGGCTGAAATCGTCCCATTTCTCGGCGTATTCTTTTGCTTTAATAAGCTGTTTTGTCATAACAGGCGCATTATCGAAACGCCACGCGGCGGCGGGAATATCGCTGAACGCTTCGGAACGTAAGAGATTGATGTGGTTGATTCGGTTAAACTCTCGCATTTCAGCCTCGCGCCGTTCTCTTTCCTCGGCAGCACACTTGCAATCGGTTGGGTGTCGGTCAATCCCATTAAAGCGGTGCTTTTCTGCGAAGTACGCTTCTTTTGGCGTATGGCACTTGCCGCAGTATTTCAGCCCATCTTCGGGATTGATATAATCATCGGGCGCGGTGTTCGCCGCGTCTGCGGTATCAATGATAGCGGACAAAATAGGGTCAATATTCATAGGCAATCTCCTTTATCGGTGTATTCGGAATCGTAGTTCTTGACGGGCTTGACTTTGTTATCCTCGTCAAGCCATTTTCGGATAGTGGCGTAATGGTTGGCGTAGTGCTTTCCGTTGACCTCCATATATGCTGACAGGCGGTTGATGTAGTCGGCGTACCTATCGGGATAATCAGCTTCAAGCGCGGCAAGCTGCTTTTCGGAGAGAAAAACATTTTGATACTGACTGTAGCGGCGGCGTATCTCTCCTTTTTCTGTCTGAATCATATTTTTATATTCTTGTTCAGTATTACTTGGGGGTAGATTTTGCCCCATACAAGGTGAAGTTTCCTGCACTTCCATAGGGCAAATATTTCCCTCTGGTGGTGAAGAAATCTGCACCCCATCGGGCAGATGTAGGAATATGTGGTTAGCCCTGTTCCAACCTTGACGGATACGGGTAATCAGCCCTGCGTTTTCTAATTCGTTCAGCGCGGTTTTTACTGTTCTTTCGCTCCTGTTAAGGTCATCTGCCATCTGCTTTATCGTGTAAATGACATACACGTTTCCGTCCTCTGATGCCCAACCCGATTTTTGTGAAAGCAAGGTGCGGTTAAGCAGCAGCCCGTAGAGCAGCTTCGCATTTATCGAATGTTCGCTTGCGATCATAAACCGTGGCAAAGGTATGAATGGAGGGAGTGGAGTGTTTTTCTTAAAAAATATCATTCATCACTTCCTTTCAGCGCAGACGGTTAAATCGTGTGTTCCTGTTTCTTGGACTTATCGGGGGTAGGCTCTCCGTGAAGCTCTGCTAAATTGTGCTGAATGGTGGAAAGCTCCTTATGGCGGGATTTTTGCTCGTGGTAGGCGTTATAGGCGGCGTTTTTCTCTGCAATCAGACGTTGGATTTCGGCACGAATAGCGGCATTTGTTGGCAGTTTCTTGATACCATGTGAATCGAAATAACGGCGGGCGGATTCATAGATGATAAAATCAGCTTCGTGTTTCTG
>JBGVLA010000068.1:0-5007 GCA_045124015.1 Eubacteriales bacterium
TATATCATAATTGAACGGATTTTTCAATTTCCTGACCTTTTAAAAGGACTTTTGAAAGTAAAAAAAGTGAGTGAAAATGTCAATTTATGTTTTTATTTTTCATATGATTGTCTTTTGCGCTTTTCGGTGCTATACTATTTACGAAATCCAAAACCGCAAAGGAGAATGATTATGGGATCAATTTTAGAAACAATTATGCTTGTGTGCTTCGGCTTTTCGTGGCCGCTGAATGTTATGAAAGCATACAAAGCAAAAACAGCAAAAGGAACGAGCCTGCCGTTTATCTTACTTATCATCACCGGTTACATAGCAGGTATTTCTGCAAAGATTATTTCCGGGCAGATCAATTATGTACTGATTGCTTATATACTAAATTTGGCAATCGTGTCCTTAAATGTAATCGTGTATTTTCGCAATGTCTCGCTTGACAAGAAGCGTTTGCAAGATATGGAGGCATAAAAATGAGAGAAGCAGAAATTAAAAGCTACACAAAACTAAATGAACTTGCCGAGCAAGGCGGTATTGTAATATTCGGCTGCGGTGTGGATAAGGAAATTCCCACCTGCGAGATCCGTCAGGCATTGGCTGTGGAGCCAAAGGTATATAACCGCAGTTTTGAAAGCATTTCCGTAAAGGATGCTTTGAGTGTATATAAAGAAACCGTAGATGCTCTTTCACCCGAAACGGTTCTGTTACATATCGGGGAAACAGATATTGATTCTTTTACAGAAAGTTCTGCCGAGTTTGATTATAAATATCGTGAACTCATCGGGTATATCAAGTCGCAAAACAATAAATGCCGCATTGCTATTGTTTCGTTAAAAAATTATGATAGCGATCCGCAGATTGAAAAAATTAACAAACACCTGAAATACATTGCCGATTCGGAGCAATGTGAATACGGCGATATCGCAACAAAGAAAGTGTGGAACCCCAAAGCAACTATGGATGCCGTATCCTTCGTTTATTCCATTGGCTTTGTTCACCCTCTCAAAAACAAGCGTCCGTTATATGACCTTGTAAAAAATTTTTTCTGCTACGAATAAGATAAAAGCGTCTTGCGCCATATCGATGCAAGGCGCTTATATTTAATCTGCAATTCCGTACTTGACTTTAATCCGATCCATCTTCTCCAGCATCGGTTCGGCTGCGATCATAAGGAAGATGACCGTGCCAAAGCCGTGGATGAGATCCATGGGGAGTCCGGTTACGTAGCAGGCGAGAATGGTTTCCCATTTGAGTGTTTCGCTGGACATCATCATAGCGGCGGCGGGGTTCATAATGCCGCCATAGATAATGACCGCGGTGAACGCGCCGAACACGGCAAGGGACGCTCTCGTGCGGCGAAGCCATCCTTTTTTGAACAGCACACCCGCAAGGAAACCGATAATACCCATCGCGAACATCTGCCACGGTGTCCACGGACCTTGCCCGAAGATCATATTGGAGGTCAGCATTGTCATTGCTCCCACGAGGAAGCCTACCTCACCGCCGAAGGCTACTCCTGCGATAATGGTGAGTGCCAGTACCGGCTTGAACTGCGGGAGCATAAAGAACAGACCTCGCCCTGCAATACCGATAGCGCACAGCACGGCAATGGTAACAAGCTCACGCGCTTTAGGCTTTCGTCCTTCAAACACGAGAAGGAACGGGAGCATACATTCGATCAGAACGAGAACGGCAACCAAATTGTAGTGACGATCCTCCAAGTAAAAGATGCCTGCAAAGATAGTCAACGGTATAAACAGGAGAATGGCAACGGATGCTGAAATCGTTCGTTTGCTCAGGTTTCGTTTTTCTTTGGGTGTTTGAACAACAAGCGGAGGCTCGCTTCTTCGTCCGATGGCGGCAACGAATACCGACATGGCGGCAAACAGGATCAGATATAGGAATAACTGTTCCTTACCCTCGGCGGTGATGCCTGATGAGTTGATGATTGCCGAGAGGTCGGTGATCGACGTAGCGTACAAGAACACTCCGAGAGCCACCAACGCCGACACAAGTGCGATCAGCTTTCTCCAAATCGGAAGTGCTTTGGGTTTATAATTCACGCTTCGCGGCGCAGGCTTGGGCAAGGGCGTAATTACTTCGTCGGCTTCCTCTGCCAGTTCTATCTCACCGCCGCAAGCGGAAATGACGTCGGCTACGGTCACGGCTTGGGGTATCAAATGCCTTGCCATACGGTTGGCAGGCGTTGTGTAAAAGCTGTTGCCCGAGAAGAACTCCTGTGGCGTACCCTCGGCTACGATGTGCCCGTCAAAGAACATTCCGCAACGGTGTGCGTACTCGGCGCAGAAGGTCACGTCGTGACTGACCATCAAAATGGTCACTCCCTGTGCGGTGAGCTTGCGGAGGATGGCGGCAAAGCTGACCTTAAATTCGGCATCAAAGCCCTTTGTCGGTTCGTCTAAAAGCAGAATATCGGGAGCGGTCAAAAGCACCTTGGCAAGCGCGGTTCTTTGTTGTTCACCGCCCGAAATATCGTAGGGGTGACGATCAAGGAAAGCAGTCAGCTCACAGAGCTTAACCACTCGGGCAACCTGCTCGTCCTTTTCCTCTTTGCTGTATTTCATACCACGGAACACCTCGTACAGATCCTCACGCACGGTTCTCTTCACAAAAAGTGCCTGCGGATTCTGCGGCAGATGTCCGATTTTACCGTTCAGCGTGACTGTTCCGCGATAAGCAGATTTCAGCCCCGAAATGAGCTTCAGCGTAGTCGTCTTTCCCGCGCCGTTACCGCCGAGGATGGCGTAAAACTCGCCCTTGCGTAGTGTCAGCGAAAAGCCCTTCACCACATCGGGGAGATCCTTTTCATATCGAAACCAAAGCTCGTCCGCATAAATGGCGATATCATCGCCGTAGGTGCGCTCGGGCTTTTCTGCAAGCAGAGTAAGCGGCACTTCGCTGTTGCGAGCCGTTAAAAATTCGCTTCCGTCACGGACGGTCAAGGGGCAAGAAAGCTCGGTTTTCACGCCCGCCCACACGCGCATAGCGGTTGGCATAGCAAGGAACATTCCGCTGTCCTTTTCACGGAGCGCAAGTCCAACCTTTTCGGGAATATCGTCGCAAACGATGCGCCCCTTTTCCATAACAATGACGCGGGTTGCGAACGGGAAGGCTTCCTCCAAGCGATGCTCGGTGAGGATGACCGTAATACCAAGCTCACGGTTGATCTTACCGAGCAGAGCGAGAAAGTCGGATGCGGCAATGGGATCGAGCTGTGAGGTCGGCTCGTCCAGCACCAAGATCTGCGGGTTCATCGCCATGACCGATGCAAGGCTTAAAAGCTGCTTCTGACCGCCCGAAAGCTCGGTCACGTTCTTATAAAACCAATTTTCAATCCCAAAAAAGGCGGCAACCTCGGCAACACGACGGCGAATGGTGGGTGTATCGTAGCCCAGACTTTCCAGACCGAAGGCAAGCTCGTGCCATACCTTGTCGGTCACCACTTGATTTTCGGGAGATTGCATGACAAAACCGATCTCCTGCGCCTGTGTTCTGTCGTCAACCGTTTCAAGCAGTACACCGCCGTACAAAATATCTCCCTCGTGTCTGCCATGAGGGGTGAGGCAGGTCTTTAAGTGGCGGAGTAGAGTGGACTTTCCGCAACCCGAAGGGCCGCAAAGGATCAGGAATTCTCCTTGATTTACTGAAAAGGAGATCTGATCCAAGGCTTTTTCTTCTACCTCGGGATAGGAAAAGCTCACATTTTTGAATATATAGTTTTCCATTTTCTCTCCTCCGTGAAGTTCAGCACCACGGGAGTGATGCAAAGTCCAAAATAAACCGTATAGAACGGTATCGTTGTCATATCAATGGCGGCGTAGCGGATGCTTGGGAAATAGCGGAAGCCAAATGCAGAGAGCATGACGCCTGCCGTGAGAAAGAGACCGCAAAATCCGAACCAAATCAGCGCGTATTTGTCGCGGTCGTCCATACGGTAAATGGAAAACGCCGTTCTTCCTTTCAGTCCGTAGCCGCGGCTTTTCATGCTGTCCGCTGTTTCAATGGCGTTTTCAAGTGCCCAAGTGATCATAATCGAGAAAATGACCACCGCGGTTTTGAAGCGTTGCCCAACGCTACCCCTGGAGATGTCGCGCCCGATGCACCGTTGCGCCTCCACCACGACCTCGGTCTGTTTTTTGAATTTCGGCACGAAGCGAAGCGACATACTCAGCACAAGAGATAATGCGGGAATGATCTTGCCAAACAGATAAATGAATTTATCCGAGGTCATCACGCGGGAGAATGCCGAGAACCACAATATCACCGTAACAAGCATAGTACCTGCCGACAGACCGTACAAAATGCTTTCAAGTGTCAGAGGGTTTCCGCTACTGAAATAGTACAGAATGGTCGCGCCCTCGTGATTAAAGGCAGGGTTGATAAATGCGGTGAGAAGCACCATCGGCAAACAGAATTTTAACAAAAATCCAAGGCTCTTTTTGCCCTCGATACTTACAGCATAGGTAACGGCACACACCAGCGCGAGTATCTGCGCCACGGGGTGTGTAAGAAGCATGGAAAATGCGATTGTAAGTGTAAAATAAAGCAGATTTACGACGGGATGATACTTTGTAAAGGAATCTCTCATGATTGTCCTAACCGATCTTCGCCCACGTCCCTGCCGAGATCGCAGGTGTAACGCCATTCCACAACCTCACCATCGGCAAGCTGATAACGGGAGCAGCCGTAGTTGGGATACCAGCCGTCCACACGGTACATCCATCCCGAAAGCTCTCCGCAATCAAATTCGTATAAATTATGTATTCCCTCTATATATGCGCTGTTATAGATAGGTGTCCACGAAAAATCAAGATGTATGTTATTTTCCTTGCAAACTCGCTTCAGCACGTCAAACACCGACTCGCCCTCATAAAAGGTCACGATGGTGGGAGCTAAAATCACGCCGTTTGACGGCACAAGCTCCAGCTTATCGGGGTCAAGCTCGGAAAGATTATTCAAAATGGTAGAGCATTCAATAGAGAATGTGCAGGTGTATGT
>JBGVLA010000069.1:0-2098 GCA_045124015.1 Eubacteriales bacterium
ATGGAACGTGGTTCGCTCTACGCTTGAAACGCATATTCTGGCATATAATATTTCCGCGGAATTTACTGCGGTGACAAATGAGGATGGTAATGCAAGCTTTGATGCGCTACGGACGGGTATGTACTTAGCAATCGTCAGCCAAGTAGAACAACAAGATTTGCATTACATATTTGATTCTGCCTTGATAGCATTGCCGGGACTTGAACCTGACGGACGTTGGCAGTATCAAGCTTCAGTGAATGCCAAAGGAGAGGTTTTGCCTCCGATTGATCCGGATGAAAAAAGAGAGCTTAAGGTTCTGAAGCTTTGGAGAGGCGACGAAAACCGAAACGATCGTCCTAAAAGCATTGAAATCGAGATATTTTGTAACGGAACAAGCTTCGAAACCGTAATTCTTTCGGAAGAAAACAATTGGGCATATACTTGGCCTGTAAAGGATGACGGCTTCGATTGGACGGTTGTTGAGCGAAACGTTCCGCAAGGATACACTATGACGGTAGAGGAGCGTCAGACAACCTTTGTCCTGACAAACACTTGGACTCCCACGTATCCCGATGATCCCGGCGAGCCACCTCAAACGGGAGATACGTCGAATATACTGTTGTATGTCCTGTTAATGATTGGTTCGGGAAGCATGTTGATCATTTTTGGGATTACAGGAAAGAAATCGCGCTTATGAAGAAGAACGGTTTTACAATTCAAAGAATCTGTATATTCGCTGGAGTTTCTCTGCTTGTTGGGGCCTTAGTAGTATTGGCTTTATGGAGATGGAACGTCAGCAGCTCCGAAAAGCAAGCACAATACTATGTCAATACACTGCAAACGCTAATTCCCGAACCGCAAAACGCTGTACCGGAAGAACGAAGAGACAATACGATGTCTGTTTTGTCTGTTGATGAGATAGATTTTGTCGGGCTTGTTGAGCTTCCGCGTTACGAGTCTACACTTCCGGTTTGCGCTGATTGGGGTAAAACTTCTAAATATCCTTGCCATTTCAGCGGAAGTATTTACGACGGCACTATGCAGATCGGAGCAACAACACAAAAGGGGCAATATGATTTTTATCGCGAGCTTTCCGTGGGAGATACTGTTAGCTATACAGACGTAGAAGGAAATCGATATACTTTTACGATTACAAGCTTGCGTTATGCAAAACACGTGGATCAAGCTGTACTGCAGCAGAAAGATGCAGCTCTGACATTGTTTATTAAAAACATATATTCGTTCGAGTATCTGATCGTCTTTTGCGACGTGTCTTATTGATACGAAGAGATAAAAAAGAGAAGAATGAATAACGAAAAAGGGCTGACCCCAAAAAAGGTCAGCCCTCAAAATTTGCGTCGGTGGAAACAAAGAAAACAGGTTATGGCTTCATCACCTTGATAAAGCGGAACATTTCGTCAGGACCTTCATCGGGATCACGCTCGTCGTCATCGGGCATATCATGCTCTGGCTGAAAATACTCGCACCAAAACTGATCAATCTGAAAGCCGCACTTGTTGACGTAAAAATGGATATTGCGTTTCTCAAAATACGGAGTGCAGGTCTCCCAAACCTCCGTTTCGGGGTGCAAAGCCTCAACCGCCTGCCACGCACCGTAGCCGATGCCTTTGGTGTGCTCCTCGGGGGAAACGAACAGAATCTCCAGCTCGTTGTGGTTAGTTTCATTATTGATCTTCAAAATTACGCCGCCAACCCGTCTGCCGTCAACAACGATGCGATAGGTCTCACTATCGGGCGAGTCGATGCAACGCTCGATGGTTTTGCGAGAGATGATCTCACCGTCAAAATCCAAGTGGTCATCGCGTTTGCCGAATTCTTCAATTGCGCCGTACTTGAACGCCCATTGATTGTCAAGGATAAATTGCTCGCGGTCGTCCTCGGTCAAAGGTGCGAGCGTAACTTTCGTGTTTTTCATAATTACCTCCGAAAATAAAAATAGAGCTCAGGCTTTGCAAATGCAATAACCCAAGCTCACTTGGACACCTAATCCGGCATTACGGTACTACGGTACACAGCCTCCGGTGACATATTTAATTTGAACCGATTTGACTGCAAAATAGTAGCCAAATCGGCAATTTTGGTCGGAGTGACAGGA
>JBGVLA010000070.1:0-8117 GCA_045124015.1 Eubacteriales bacterium
ATAGCAACATATTTGGGTTTGTATTGACGAATTTGATCTTCTCCAAGTTTACCGCTTTTGCCGAATGCGATCGCATCGACTGTATAGCCGCCAAATGAAGCTACATCAAGCGCCTGTGTTCCGATAGAACCTGTAGAACCAAGTACGGTGATATGCTTTTTCTCTGTCATAATAGATTCTCTCCGTTCTTATTTGGTTATCATTTGAAAGATTTGGAAGTCTTCGGGTAAAAGCAAAACAATGATCAAAATTACCGGTGCCACCGCGATGATGGAGTCAAAACGATCCATCATACCGCCGTGTCCGGGGAAAATAGAGCCATAGTCCTTGATACCACGCTCACGCTTCACATAGGATGCGATCAAGTCGCCGCACTGCGAGATGACAGAGATCACGATCGCAAGAAGGATAAGAGGAATATAGTTTACGGATACTTCAAAGAAGAGATTGAGAATCACGGCAAAAACAACATAGCCGACGATACAGCCGAGAATACCGCCGAAGGCACCTTCTACGGTCTTTTTAGGGCTGACTTCGGGAATGAGCTTGTGTTTGCCAAAGAAGACACCAAGGAAATATGCGCCGGTATCTGTTGACCAAGCGCCGATAAAGATCAGTAAATAGATATATTTCCCCATCAGTACCAGATGGCGCAAAAGAACAATGGAAATGAAACCGATCAAGACGTATATTGTGAGAGCAACCAATTCAGCTGCTTGAGAGAATTTGATTTCTCCCTTAGAAAACATCGTAAATGCAAACATCATGAAGATATACGCATAGATGATTGTGCAAAGTATAGGTGTAAAATGTTCGATCTTGAGATATTCCAAAAAGTGAACTGAAACAAGACTAAAGATCGCAACGGAAAAAAGGTATGTCGTGATGGAAAGAAGGTGTTTGCGTCTGATGCCGACACAGCCTGTGATCTCAAATACAGCAATCAAAGCACAAATTGCTGCAGCAATCGGCAAAACGGGGGTTGCAGAAAACACAAGGATCGCAACAAGGATACAAATTGCAACAATCGCTGTGATAATTCTTGTTTTCATACTTTAACGCCTCCGAATCTACGATCTCGCTGACCGAATGAATCGATAATGGCATCTAGTTCTTCAATTGAAAAATCAGGCCAAAGCGTATCTGTAAAAAACAGTTCGGAATATGCGGATTGCCACATAAGAAAATTGGAAAGACGGACTTCGCCACCCGTGCGGACGATGGCATCCGGAGGAGGAACGACGCCGGAATAAATGTTTTGGGTAATGTCATCTTCTGTGATGCTGGTTTTTCCGGAAGCGATCAACTTATTAACAGCATCGACGACCTCCGCTCTTCCGCCGTAGTTTACAGCAACACAAAGCGTTCTTGAGCAAGATGCAGAGTCTCTTTCGACTTCGTCCATCTCTCGACGGATATCTTCACTGAAGATATCTCGATTTCCGATGAAGACAAGATGGAAATCGTCTTTAATGAAGCCTTCTTTAGCATCTTGTATATATTGACGGAAAAGCTTCATCAAGGCGGAAACCTCAGCTTGAGGACGTTTCCAGTTTTCGGTCGAAAACGCATAGACTGTGATACATTTGATGCCGCGGACATCGCCACAATGACGAACAAGCTTTTTGAAATTTTTTGCGCCTTCGACATGACCGTACTCACGAGGCATCAAGCGTTTTTTTGCCCATCTGCCGTTGCCGTCCATGATAAACGCAATATGATTGATGTTACAGGGATTGATAGCATTAGACATATAATACTCCTTCTTATATGAAAAAGAAACCGCCTTGTATAAGGCGGTTACTTGTTTTAATCAGATTTCCATGATTTCTTTAACTTTAGCTGCTGTTACCGCATCAACTTTTTTAATGTAGGAATCCGTGAGATCCTGAACCTGCTTTTCAGAAGTCTTCTGTTCGTCTTCTGTCATTTCGGAGTTTTTCTTCATTTGCTTGCATTTATCGTTGGCATCGCGGCGAATGTTACGGATGGCAACCTTGATTTCTTCACCCTTTGCTTCAACTTCTTTTTTCTTCTGTTTTCTGGTTTCCTCTGTCATGGGAGGGAATGCAAGACGGATCACCTTGCCGTCGTTCTGAGGATTGATGCCGAGATCACTTTCGTGGATCGCTTTTTCAATAGAACGAAGTGTTGTGGAGTCCCAAGGAGTAATGGTAAGCGTTCTTGCATCAACGGCTTTTACTTCAGCCATCTGAGAGATCTGAGTGGGGCAACCGTAATAATCTACGGTGATCTTGTTGAGAACGTAGGGATTGGCTCTGCCGAGACGAATGGAATCGAGTTCGGATTCGTATGCGGCAATGGTCTTTTTCATTCTGTTTTCATAATCTTTTACATCAAGTTTCATTTTTTGGTTCCTCCTACAATTGTACCGATTTTTTCACCATTTACAGCTTTGATAATGTTTTCCGGTTCATCAAGTCCGAAAAGAAGAATCGGGATATGATTTTCCATACTGAACGAAGTTGCAGTAAAGTCAAGAACGCGCAAACCATCGCGCAAAATATCGATATATTCGATGCTGTCGATTTTCTTTGCATCGGGATCGAGTTTCGGGTCTGCAGTGTAAACACCGTCTACATTCTTAGCAAGAAGAACGATGTCTGCACAAATTTCAGCAGCTCTGAGTACAGCTGCGGTATCTGTCGAGAAGAAGGGGCTACCGATTCCGCATCCGAAGATAACGACGCGGCCTTTTTCAAGATGAGAGATCGCCTTGTTGCGAATATAAGGTTCTGCACATTCTTTCATTTCGATCGCCGTCATAACGCGAGTATCGAGACCGATTCTTTCAAATGTATCCTGCAATGCAAGACAGTTGATAACGGTTGCGAGCATACCCATGTGGTCGGCTCTTGTTCTGTCCATATTTACACCCTGTCTGCCGCGCCAGATATTACCTGCACCGACAACAATGCTGACCTGAGTGCCCATTTCAACACAGGTCTTGATCACAGAACCGATCTTCTCAAGAAAATCATAGTTCAAAATGCCGTCTTTTCCTGCAGAAAGTGCTTCTCCGGAAAGCTTGACAAGGATTCTTTTGTAACGCGGTTTTACGTCTGCCATAATGTCCTCCGTTGTACCTATTATTATTTTACACTTATTATATTACCTTAAAAAGCGGAATTTGTAAATATATTTTCAAAAATTTGGTGATGAAATTTAAGAAAAATCCACTTCTTTTTCTGAGAGAAGAATTTTTTCAACCTTTTTTGGTGAATCTGCAAAATATGCAAGCCCTTTTCCATATTGGACCCCGGATTGTCCCTTGATGATTTGGAGTCGAGCATCGTTCTGAAATCCCCAAACATTAGCAAGATATTCCCTATCTCGAAATCCCCATGTCACGGAAATACAGTCCATTTCAGCGTTTTTGGCAGTTTGGATATCCACCTCTGAGTCGCCAATGTAAACGGCATCTTCCTTTTTAATATCAAGTGAATGCAACACCTCAAGCACAGAGTCTGGGGCTGGTTTCTTTTCAATGCCTTCCCTGTCTCCGACAGACATCACAATGCGATCGCCAAAATATTTTTCACATAAAACGGAAACCGCAGAATCGATCTTATTGGAAACGACCGCAATGAGAACATTTTCCTCTTTGAGACGGTCAAGAAGCGCCATGATGCCATTATACGGCTTGGTTTTATCCTCACAGTGATCCGCATAATAGGACTTAAAAATCGAAAGTGTCTTTTCGATATCTTCCGAGGGCGTTCCCGTCGGAACTGCTCTTTCGATCAGTTTCTTGATGCCATTGCCTACAAAGCTCCGAACCTCATCGATGCGCCGTGTCGGAAATCCCATGGCACAAAGCGCATAGTTGGTGCTGTTTGCAAGATCTTGCAAGGTATCCAAAAGTGTACCGTCAAGATCAAATATTGCCAGTTTATATGCTTTCATACTTAAATTTCCCATTTTCCTGCGTTGGGCTGCGGATTCTTGAAAATCATTTCCGGGCTTTTAACAATGATCTTCGTGTGGTCAGGAACGGATTTGGTGATGAAGGCGTTACCACCAATAATAACACCGTTGCCGATCACGGTTTCGCCACCGAGGACAGTCGAATTGGCGTAGATCGTAACGTTATCGCCGATGGTGGGATGGCGCTTGACACCGGAAAGCTCCTGACCGCTTCTTGTGGAAAGTGCCCCGAGGGTTACACCTTGATAGAGCTTTACATAATTACCAATCACGGTGGTTTCGCCTATCACGACACCTGTGCCGTGGTCAATAAAGAAGTATTCTCCGATTACGGCACCTGCGTTGATATCGATACCGGTCCTGCTGTGTGCATATTCGGTCATAATGCGCGGAATCATGGGAATATCCAAGGTATAGAGGATGTGCGCTACACGATAAACGAAAATAGCAAGGAGTCCCGGATAAGAAACGATGATCTCTGCTTTGCTTTTGGCTGCAGGGTCTCCGTTATACCCTGCCTCTACATCGCAAAGAAGAAGCCGACGGATTTCCGGAATTGCAGAGATCAAGGCTTCGCATGCATTTTCTGCTTTTTCTTGTGCCTTGTCATCAGATTCCCCATTCATCTGAAAGGCAATGATGATTTGCGCTTTTAGCTTTTGGTATATCTCACTTAGCAAATATCCGGCGTAGTATTCTGCGGTCTCGCCGGAAAGAATCTCTTCGCCGAAATATCCCGGAAAGATGACTCTTTTTATTTTATTCAAAATCTCAATGATAGCGTCTCTGTTTGGTAATTTGCAGGTTTCTGTCGGAATTGCCAGATCGCTTGTGTTATAGGCTTCGGCAAGAAGTTTTGCAGAAGCTTTCATAATGTTTTCCATATTCATAAAATGAACCCTCGCCAATATAACAATATATATTATATCATATCATAAGTGAAAGCATTTGTCCATCATTTTTGAAAATATTTTACAGTTGGGACAACAAGAAAATAGATAAGAAAAAAGCGATGAAATCATCGCTTTTTAGAGATTATTTTTCAGATGCTTCTTCTGCGGCTTTGCGGATATTTTCGATTGCTTCTTTTGTGTTTTTCGCTTTGAAAACAGCAGAACCTGCAACAAAAATATTGGCACCCGCTTCAGCAGCGATCGCCGCGGTTTCTTCATTGATACCGCCGTCAACCTGTATATCGATATGATAACCCGCTTCTTGGATCATGGCGCGGATGGTACGCACGCTTTCCATCGTTTCTTCCATGAATTTTTGACCGCCGAATCCAGGTTCTACCGTCATAACAAGAATCATGTCTACGAAAGCCAAAAACGGATCGAGTACAAAGGCAGGGGTCGTCGGCTTGATAGAGATCGCGGCCTTCTTTCCCGCTTCACGGATCATTTTGAGAACTTCTCTTTGATTTTCACAGCTTTCATAATGTATCGTGATAATGTCCGCGCCGGCATCGATAAATTTATCAATATATCTGCCGGGATTGTCGATCATCAAATGAACATCGAAGCAGAGATTGGATTGGTCGCGCACGGATTTGATGATATCCGGACCAAACGATATATTGGGCACGAAATTGCCGTCCATGACATCCAGATGAAGCATATCTGCGCCCGCTTTTTCTACTTTTTTTACTTCTTCGCCGAGTTTGGAAAAATTACAAGCCAAAACCGAAGGAGAAATTTTAATCACAGTAACCTCCCGACCGTTGGAACGGTCAAAAAAATTTAATCGAATATTTCGAACAAAACACCGCAAGCTTGCACTTGTTTGAAAGAATTGCACATGATATTTTGTGTTTCCAAAAAGAATCGAAACATAGGCAATCTTCCGGGCGGTGTCGCAAGGCTAAAAGCGGCATATGATGATAATACCATTCCGAGAAGAAGACAAGATGGATCGAAACGACAGTGGATGTGAAGCAAAGCAGTCTTGTATTTCTTTTCTTCATATAGAAATAAAAGGCTTGTTCCCTTTGGGTTCAAGCCTATATTTTTGTCCGATGCGATTATATTATATATTATAAAAACACATTTGTCAAGAGTCTTGCAAATTTCGTCTGAATATCGTTTTCTCTTCCTTGTATTTTTCGAGTGTCATCGTAAATTCGCAGTATTCGTTTTGCACGCTGGAAACAGAAATATTCTCACCGAGATTATCCATAATGGTCTTACAGATATAAAGTCCGAGTCCAACGCCTGTTTTATCGAGACTTCGGCTTTTATCGCTTTTATAGAAGCGATCAAAGATATGAGGCAGATCTTCTTTAGAAATTCCTGCACCTTCATTATATACTTTAACGAATATCTTGGATTGTTTCTCTATGATCGATATCCGATATTTTCCGCCTTCTTGAGAGAATTTGACTGCATTATCGCAAATATTATAGAGAACTTGATTGATTGCGTCCTTGTCGGAATAAACCATCAATCGATCATCCGGTGCATCAAATTCCACATCGAGTTTTTTTACATCAATCTTGGATTCGAAGGACAATAAAATAATACGCGCCATTTCACAAATATCAAATGCCGTTTTTTCGAATTTGCGGTTTCCCGATTCCATTTTCGAAATATCAAGAAGTGAGGAAACCAGGCGAGAAAGTCTTTTCACTTCTTGCCCTATAATGCCCAGATAATAGGGCTGCTTTTCAGGAGGGATCGCGCCTTCCAAAATACCGTCTATAAATCCGGAAATTGAGGTCATCGGTGTTCGCAAGTCATGAGAAACATTGGCAAGAAAAGAGCTTCTTGAATATTCATAATTGGCAAGAGAATCCGCCATGGAATTGAACGCGGTTGCAAGCTCAGCGATCTCATCTTCTCCGTCGACAGGAACTTTGATGTCAAATTGTCCCTTTGCAAATTTTTTTGTCGCATGATTCATTTGTTTGATCGGATGCACGATCTTTTCGGTTATAAAATATACCGCAACAAAGCTTGCGATCATGACCCAAAGACTTGCCAAAATGATGGTGCGTACGGTTTTTACAGTTAGTTCGTTCAGCGTTCCTGCGCTGTAACAAACGATGAGCGCACCTGCATATTCCCCACCCTGGTGATACTGAAACGGTGTAACCAAGACACCGTATTTTCGATCGAGCATACCATCCATATCCGTATAAAGCTTACTGCCGGTATCTGCGGTCAAGCGTGCCAGCACATCACTGTCTTCGATTGAACCTGTATAAGTATTATTGGTGGAGATCAATATCCGTCCGGATGGATTTGTGATAAAGATGGTCATTTTTTCTGCATTCTTGGATAAGATATCGATCATATTGGATATATCATTATACTTGAGCGTAACAAATTGCTCAAAATTTGTCGGAATCATAAACGATGAGAATTCCGAAACGAGATATTCAGTAATATAAGTTGCCGTGTTTTCGGCAATGGTGATCTTTTGTGTATTTTCCGAACGAATTGTCATTGAGCTGATGATCAACGTCAAAACAAAGAAGCTGATGAAAATGATCAACAGAAATGCCGAAATATATTTTGTAAAAATACTTTTTTTCACGGGCTTTCCTCGCTTTTTCAAAACTGTAAATATGGCATAGAGGAAAGAATTCTCTATGCCTTATAATATTTATGCAAAAACTTCGAATTTGTATCCGACACCCCAAACGGTTTTGAGTACCCATTTTTCGCTGACACCTTCAAGCTTTTCGCGCAAACGTTTGATGTGTACGTCAACCGTTCTGGAGTCGCCGAGGTAATCAAATCCCCAAACTTTATCCAATAATTGATCTCTTGTGAAAACATGGTTATAATTGGCGGCGAGGAAATATAACAGCTCAAGTTCCTTAGGCGGCACATCAACGGTCTTACCGTTTACCTTCAATTCATATTTTTGCAAGGAAATTTCAATGTTCTCAAATTTGACGCATTCTTCATTGTTATGAGAATCGTTTCCTTGGCAACGACGGAGAACGGCTTTGATACGGGCGGAGAGCTCTTTCATATCGACCGGTTTGGCAAGAAAATCGTCTGCGCCAAGCTCGAGTCCGAGTACTTTATCAAAAACTTCTCCCTTTGCTGTGAGCATAATGATCGGTTTTGATGAGATCTCTCGAATTTCGCGACAAACTTGCCAACCATCTTTGCCGGGCATCATAATATCAAGAAGAACAAGATCGGGATCGACTGTCTTGA
>JBGVLA010000071.1:0-3129 GCA_045124015.1 Eubacteriales bacterium
CAAAATAAAAATACGGACAACTTGCCCCGATAAAACCGACCGTAAATCTACGCCCGATGATGATCGGAAGACGCCATTGCCCTCACGTAGATATTATACACCTTTTTATCTTATTTGTCAATATAAATTATTGAAAAAACCACCTTATTTTGAAATAATCATCATGTCAGCCTATTTCTCATCCCATTTGTGGGAACGATAGAAAAAGTAGGACATCACCGCGGCAATCGTCCATCCTATCGGCCATGCAAGCCATATTCCCGTTGACGCAAACGGAATGGATAACAACCACGCCAGCAGAACTCGCAGGATCAGATCGGTGAAGGTTGCGACCATAAACTTTTTCATCATTGCGGCTCCGCGAAGAACACCGTCCGAAACAAGCTTTAATGCCACAACAAAATAGAACGGCGAGAGAATGCGAAGGAATACGATGCCCGTTTCAAGTGCCGCCTCGCTCGGCGTGTCAAGGAACAGATAGACAAGATATTTTCCTGCAAACAAATACAGGATCACAAGAGGAATGCAGATCAACCACACCAATTTGACACCCGCAAGAAAGCCTTCTTTTATCCGCTCGTTTTTCTTTGCGCCGAGATTTTGCGATGTGAAATTGGAGATACCGTTTCCAAGTGTGGTCAGAGAGGTTATGACGAGATTGTTCAGCTTTACCGAAGCGGCATAGCCCGCCATTACACCGGGACCAAAGCCGTTGATAATACCTTGAATGATGATATTTCCAACCGAAATAAAGCTCTGCTGCAGAATACTCGGCACAGCGATGACCGAAATATCCTTGAGAAGCTTTAGAGAAAATACGGGTATTTTTCCTTCCGTCCCAATCTTCGAGAAACGGCGGAATACGAACAAAACGGCAAGAATGCAACTGATCCCTTGACAGATAAAGGTCGCCCATGCCACACCTGCAACTCCCATATCAAACGCTGTAACAAACAAAATGTCCATACCGATATTTGCCGTTGACGAGCACGCCAAAAAAACAAATGGGGTTTTTGAGTCGCCAAAGGCGGAAAAGATGCCGTTTGCTATGTTATAGAACAGTACGAATGGCAAGCCCCATATATAAATCTCAAGATAGAGCCACGAATCCGTAAAAACGTTCTCTGGTGTGTTGATCAAGTGCAAAAGCGGCTGACCAAGTGCCAAGCCGAGAAGCATCAGTGTCACGCAAAGCACACCGCTTGCAATCAGCGTGGTATATACAGCGGTCTTAAGCTCCTTATACTGTTTTGCACCGAACAGTCTTGATACGATTACCGAACAGCCTATGTTGCATCCAAAGCCGAAAGCAATAAAGATCAACGTGATCTCATAACTGTTTCCTACGGCGGCAAGCGCATCCTCGCCGATAAATTTGCCAGCTACAAAACTATCCGCAATATTATAAAGCTGTTGGAATATGACACTTGCGAACAGAGGTAAGCAGAATTTCCACAACACGGTTTGCGGTTTTCCGACGGTCAGATCCTTATTCATTTTCGCTCACCTCTCGTCCAATATTGGGAAATGAAAGCAGAACGGCGGTATAGGCAAGATAAGCACCTACTACGTACAGAGCAAACGTCCACTCCACCGGAGCTGAAATCGCCTTACTGACAGCTCCGATCACAAAGCCTACTCCCATTGTGATTACGATGCTTCTATCGAACTTCAGATGAACCGAACGCTGCTTGGCAAATCTACATATGATAACCACTATTGCGGCACACAGATAAGCTAACATGATACTTTCAAAAATAATACCCATATTTTCCTCCCAAATATTAAATTGTGCTTGACAAATTCTTTATCAACAATTATAATACTGTTGCAGATATATGTAAAATGTATATTTGAAATATTATTTATATCAAATTGATATTGAGGTACAGATATGAACGTTAGCTATGATTACTACCGTATTTTTTACTATGTAGCCAAATACGGCAGCTTTACACAGGCTGCCAGTATGCTTTTGAATAATCAGCCAAACATCTCTCGCGCAATGAAGACCTTGGAATCGGAGCTTGGCTGTACGCTCTTTATCCGAAGCAATAAAGGAGTAACGCTGACACCTGAAGGCGAGGTGCTATATTCCCATATCTCTTTGGCTTTTGAACATATACAGACGGGTGAGGAAGAAATATCAGCCAACAAAGGCTTGCAAAAAGGTATTGTGTCGATTGGAGTGACCGAAATCTCCTTGCGGTGCTTCCTCCTGCCGATCCTGAACGATTATCGAAAGAAATATCCGGGCATCCGTATCAAAATATCAAACCTGTCAACGCCACAGGCTTTATCAGCTCTCAAAAACGGACTTGTGGATTTCGCCGTTGTGACTTCTCCCACAGAGAAAAACTCCACGCTTTACGAGCAGAAGGTAAAGTCCTTTCGAGAGATCGCCGTGTGTGGCGAAGTCTTACAGAGCAGATTGAACGGAAAAGCACTCGATTTTAAGGGACTGACTGAATATCCAATCGTTTCTTTGGGAAAAGGCCTCTCCACTCATACATTTTATACCGAGCTTTTTGCAAAACACGGCGCAATCTTTTCTCCCGATATCGAAGTGGCAACAGCGGATCAGATTCTACCCATCGTCAAGCACAACCTCGGTATTGGTTTCGTCCCCGAGCAATTTCTGTATGACGAACCGAACGGTATTTATCGTCTGAATTTAAGCGAGCAGATCCCTACGAGAGATATTTGTGTGGTTACAAGAAAAGGTCATACGCCGAGTCTTCCTGCAAAAGTACTAAAAGAAATGGTGGTATAAGTTAGGGTGCAGACAAAATTGCCTGCACCACTTGTGTATTAGTTTGTATTTGTTAATATTTCAATAGTTGTTATACACCGCTGGCTCCGTAGTTGGAGAGCACTCGGGCAGAGGGATCCTTTACGTCGCAGCCCTTCCACGCCTTGTTGGGCATCCATAAAGCGACGATCATTTCAGATTGTTCGGGATAATACTTTTCAAATATCTCACGATACAAAAGCGATTCCTTGGTAAAGGGCGTTGCGTGCGTATACTTTTTGCATCTTTCCTCAAATTCCGAATCGGTGTACTTACTCTCGGCATATTCCTTTAAGTAGTCAACCATTGAGTGTCCTACCGCATCCGAGAATGCTGCC
>JBGVLA010000072.1:0-3475 GCA_045124015.1 Eubacteriales bacterium
CGGGCGCGGGCAAGAGTACGCTTGCGAACCTTCTCATCCGTCTTTACGACCCCGAAACGGGCTCGGTTACCATCGACGGCATCGACGTCAAAAAGCTTGCGTTTGAAGACCTTCACAGAAATATCGCCATCGTTTCGCAGGAAACCTATCTCTTTATGGGTACGATCCTCGAAAACATCCGTTATGCAAGACCGGACGCGACCTTTGAAGAGGTGATCGCGGCGGCGAAGGCGGCAGGCGCACATGATTTTATCATCAAGCTTCCCGATGCATACGAAACCAAGATCGGCTTCGGCTATAAGGACCTTTCGGGCGGTGAACGTCAGCGTCTTTCCATCGCGCGTGCGATCCTCAGCAATCCGAAGATCCTCATTTTGGACGAAGCGACCGCGGCGATGGATACCGAGACCGAGCGCAAGATCCAGATGGCGCTCACCGAGCTCGTCAAGGGCAAGACCACCATCATGATCGCGCATCGTCTTTCCACGCTCCGCGATGCGGATAAGCTCATCGTTATCGAAGGCGGTAAGGTTGCCGAAAGAGGTACGCATGAAGAGCTTATGGCGGCGGAAGGCGTTTACCACAGACTTTACAGCTTGCAGATCGAAGCGCTTAAAAACGCGGGTATTGCGGAATAAGCGCATATCAAATTATCAATCACCGATTTAGGAGGAATACAATATGGCACCGAGAGGTATGGGCGGTCCCGGCGGACCGCGAGGATTTGGCGGACCGGGTGGACCGGGCGGAGCCGGCGGCAAGCGCAAGGGCTCGAGAGAAAATCCGAATTCTGTTGCGATCACACCTGAAAATGCGAAATTTTCCATGCGCGGAGGCTTTCTTTATATGCAGTGTCCGAAGGATGCGGAGCCTGTTCGCGTAGCGCTTCACAGAAATTTCCCGTTTATGTTTCTTTGGGAATACATATCCGTTCTTGATACCGATAACTACGAGCTTGCGACCATTCGCAACATTGAGCTTTTCGACGGAGAAGAGAAAGAGATGCTCACGCGTGAGCTTGAGCGCAAATACTATTCTCCCGTCATCAGCAAGATCTATTCCGTCAAGGAGCGCTTCGGCTTCTCGTATTGGGATGCAGAGACCACGGGCGGCAGACTCACCTTTACCTTGCAGGATACGTTCAAGAGCATCGTTCGCGCAGGCGAAGGCAAGCTTTTCCTTTTCGACGTGGACGGCAACCGCTTTGTCATCGAGGATGCGGATGCACTTGACCGCAAGAGCCGCAAACGCATTGAAATCTATCTCTGAGCGGGGTGATGACATTGACTTCAAAAAACAAACGGCTTTACGAACGAGCAAAGTCTTTTCGTCCCGAGCTTTCCGAGGAGGATGTGATCTCCCTTTGGGAGTACAATCTTGATCTTGAAGAGCCGCAGGGCAAATGCGATGGCTTCGTTCTGATCGATTCGAAAACCTGCACGGTTTATGAAAATGGCAAGGAAAAAATGGCATTTTCTCTGGATACCGTGGAGGAATTCAAATTCAGCGCGGGCGTTGGCTGTGTATTTGCGGAATATAGCAATAAAAACGGGGAAGCGTTTATCATTTCCCGCGCAGACTGTAACCACAAGCATAAGGTCGCTTCCGCTGTCAAAGCAGTCAACAACTTTATGCGATATGATGAGCACGCATTCCATAAGTACGCACCGCAGGAGCTTGTTTGCCCGAAATGCGGCAGAGCATATCGTCCCGGCTCGGAGACCTGCTTGAACTGCTTTAGCAAAAGAAAAATGATCCGCCGTCTTTGGGATGTGGCAAAGCCTTATAAATGGTATATTTTTGCTTCCATGCTCGTATTCGTTCTGACTTCCGCTGTGAGCCTTATCGCGCCGCAGATCAGCCAGAACCTGACGGATAACTATATTTTGAGCGAAGAGCCTGTGCTTCTTGTTTCGTTTTTGTTCGTTCTCGGACAAATTTTGCTGATCCAGCTTCTTCAGCGCGCACTTTCTTCGTTCCAGAAATACTTCCTGCTTCTTGCAGGCAATAAGGTCGTTCATAATCTTCGAAATATCGTCTTTGAAAAGATCCAGCGTCTTTCCATTGCGCGTATTTCCAAGCGTACGGCAGGGGAACTGATGAACCGTGTTTCTTCGGATACTGCGCGTATCCGTATGTTCGTGGTCAACGAAATGTCCCGACTCATTGAGCAGCTTCTCCTCTTTATTGCTGTCGGCATCGTTCTTTTTGCGTATGACTGGCGCTTGGCGCTTCTCATCATTTTGCCGACGCCGTTTATTTTGATCGCGTTCTCCCTTTTCCGCGGTACGATGGGTATGCTTTTCCGCAGAAGCTGGGAACGCTCCTCGCAGTCCAATACCGTTTTGCACGATATCTTCTCGGGTATCCGTGTGGTAAAATCCTACGGTATGGAGCATCGAGAAGCAAAACGCTTCGAGGAATTCGCGGCGGCGGAAAAAGAAACACAGCTTAAGATCGAAAAGAAATGGGCATATATCAACCCCATCCTGCAGTTTCTGATGGGCTTTGGCGAATTCTTCCTGCTCTTTTATGCGGGCAACGCGATCCTTGGTGGAACGATGACCCTCGGTGAAATGGGTAAATTCTCGAGCTATGCGAGTATGATCTATGCACCGCTTCAGTTTCTTGCAGGCTTCCCGAGACAGCTCATGATGGCGATGACCTCCGTTACCAAGGTTTTCGAGATCATCGATGAGCCCGAAGATATCGCCGATAAGGAAGATGCTGTGGAGCTCAAGGTGGAAGGCAGCATCGACCTTGAAAACGTTTCCTTCGGTTATGACGAGGCGGTCGACGTTCTTCGTCATATCGATCTTCATATCAAGCCCGGTGAATTCATCGGACTTGTCGGTAAATCGGGTACGGGTAAATCGACGCTGATCAACCTGATCATGCGTATGTATGACGTCGATGAAGGCTCGCTGAAGATCGACGGTGTCGATATCCGCAATATTTCTCAGCATGCGCTTCGTTCGCAGATCGGTGTCGTTTTGCAGGAAACCTTCCTCTTTAACGGCTCGATCTTCCAGAATATCGCGTATGCCAAGCCCGATGCGACTCGTGAAGAAGTCATCGCGGCGGCGAAGACCGCAGGCGCACATAGCTTCATCGTGAAGCTCACGGACGGCTACGATACATGGGTCGGTGAAAAGGGCTGTACGCTTTCGGGCGGTGAAAAGCAGAGAATCGCCATCGCGCGTGCTTTGCTTCATAATCCTAAGATCCTTATTTTGGACGAAGCAACGGCTTCTCTGGATACCGAAACAGAAAAGCAGATCCAGGATTCTCTCGCGGCACTTTCCCATGAGAGAACCACCATTGCCATTGCGCACCGTCTTTCCACGCTTCGCAACGCAACGCGTCTTGTCGTACTTGACAGAGGTAAGATCGCCGAGATCGGTACGCATGACGAGCTCATCGCCAAGGAGGGAATTTATTATAACCTCGTGATGGCGCAGAGAGAAATGTCTAA
>JBGVLA010000073.1:0-3495 GCA_045124015.1 Eubacteriales bacterium
TCTTGGTTGCCGCATCGATGGTGGTCAGGCAGAGTATGTCCGCGTGCCGTTTGCGGATCAGGGGCTGAACAAAATTCCCGATACCGTGACCGACAGACAAGCCCTGCTGGTGGGCGACGTTCTCGCCACGGGCTATTGGGCGGCGAAGATCTCCGAGATCACCGAGGACGATACCGTTCTCATTATCGGCGCAGGCCCCACGGGAATTTGCACGCTCCTTTGCGTGATGCTGAAGAATCCCAAGCGCATTATCGTGTGCGAGAAGGACGAGAATCGCATCAGGTTTGTGAACGAGCACTATCCCGATGTGATGACGGTTGTGCCTGGAAAATGCCTTGATTCCGTTCGTGAGAACAGCGATCACGGCGGTGCGGATGTGGTGCTTGAAGTCGCGGGAGCAGAGAACACCTTTGAGCTTGCATGGCAATGCGCTCGCCCGAATGCGATCGTCACGGTGGTAGCACTTTACGACAAGGCACAGAACCTGCCTTTGCCGGATATGTACGGCAAAAATTTGACCTTCAAGACCGGCGGCGTTGACGGCTGCGACTGCGAGGAAACGCTGAAGCTCATTGCCGAGAGCAAGCTCGATACCGAGCCGCTTATCACGCATACCTATCCGCTCTCAAAGATTGACGAGGCGTATGAGCTGTTTGAAAATAAACGCGACGGAGTTATTAAGGTCGCGGTGGAGTGCAACTAATTATTGCCTTTTATAGATTTGATAGTTCATTCGCCAGGCGGTAACACAACAAAGGGAAAACATGTAAGGAGAATATTGATTATGAAAAGAAAGTTTTCGGTTTTTATTAGCTCTACCTATGAGGACTTAAAGGAGCAAAGACAGGCATTAATGGGAGTGGCACTTGAAAACAATTTCATCCCGGTGGGGATGGAACAATTTCACGCAGCTCCTGCAAGCCAATGGGATGTCATAACAAAGATGATTGACGAATGTGATTTTTACCTCCTTATTATTGGGGGACGGTACGGCTCAATTGACGAAGAAACTGGCATAAGTTACACAGAGAAAGAATATAATTATGCCAAAACCAAGGGCTTGCCAGTGCTCGTATTAATTAGGGAATCTTCGGCTATTACTGCAAGTGAACAGGATACTGGAGATAATAAATTTGAAAAAATGAGAAAGCTGGATGAGTTCAGAACAAGAGTGCAAAATGATAGGAATACTGTTGATTTCTTCACGGATTTAAATAGTTTGAAGTATGTGGCTTCACCTGCGTTTCAAAACGCAATTAATTACGCTAACGAAAACGCTGGATGGGTTCGATACAGTGATATTGTTGATGTGATCAATGAAGAGGTAGAAGTGCGTAATAAAACTAATGCTGAACTCGGAGAACATCAACAAAGATTGTTAGAAGAGATGAAAGATATGCTTTCTCAATTCGGTATTAGACTTACCGATATAGAAAATAATCAATTAACCTGGGAGGATATTCCCTCTGTAACGAGCGAGGATATCGAAAAATTGTTTCGAGTTGAAGACGATGCATTAATCATTGAAAATCCAAGAAGTGATAAATCGTTTGTGGGTCAAGATGACGTTGGTAATATCCCTGTGGATTCGGCTTTTTTGTTAGTGTATGCAGCTGATGGTGATGGTCAAATATTTAAAATTCAGACACTTAGTTCACCTACTCAAATTTGCACATCGGGTAAACAGTTTATGGCTGACAACTCAAGAAGAGAATCTGCAAAATGGGTTGAGGCTTTAGATCGGCTTATAGAATGGGGATGGGTTAAACCTGTCGGATACAAAGGTGAAATATTTGAATTGACAGGTACAGGATACGATAAAGCAGACTGGCTAAAAGAAGGTATGGGAATTGATACTTCTATAGATCCGCTTGAGGAGTTAAAAGAGTTTGATGTTTGATTTCTATACGTTTTTGCGCTGCAGTAATCAAATAAAAAGCCAACCGGAAAAACTAAAACGGCGGTTCTCAAAGCAGAGAACCGCCGTCATTTTGCATGAAATAAAAATCTCAAAGTGTCGAAAACCCTTATGGAATATAGCTTTTTCGTGACAAATGTGGTCAAACATGTGGTCGTAGCTGTTTTTGAAGCGATTTTTGGCAAAAAAATAGCGGACGTTTTCGAGGCGGCGCAGACACCAAAAAGCCCGAAAAAGCCCGTAAAATAAAGAAAATTCGGAGGTTCGTTTGAACCTCCGATTTTGGTCTGAGTGACAAGACTTGAACTTGCGGCCTCTACCACCCCAATGGGGTCCGGCTGGTATGTAAATCTGCAAATATCGTAGAATATTTGCCAATATCGTTGATTTTTCGGGGTTTTCGGCTACTTTTCGGAAAATATCGTCTGCTGAAAAAATGTACACGGTGCAGGAAAAATACCATCTTGTACCAGAATTTTGTACCAGATTTTTCTGCATTTCAAGGCTTTTGTGGCTTTTGCCTAAAGGGATTATATCACATTTTTTTGAAAAAATCAAGTGCAGAATCCTACCTTTTTGAAAATTAACAATTTGGCCATCTCATCCGATGCTTTTTATTCAAAAATAAAAATAGAAAAACTTTTGCAAAACCTCTTGCAAATTGCGCGAAAACGCTATATAATATATAGCGTAATACCGCTATGTAATTCATAGCGCAATTCCGCTATTTGTCGGAGGTGATTTTGATGTTAAAAAATGATTATATGACCATAGCCGAAGCCTCGGAAAGGTGGGGTATATCGCAGCGTCAGGTACAACACCTGTGTACGCTTGGCTCTGTCGAGGGAGCAGTCAAATTCGGTCGCGCTTGGATGATACCGAAGAATGCGAATAAGCCCGTGGACGGCAGAACCAAGGCGGCGCGTGCTGAACTCAATGCGGATATGCCTCTGCCCCGTAAAACACCCTTCCTCTATATGAGCGATCTTTACAACACGCCCGGAACAGCCGACGAGGTTGGCGCGAGCCTTTCCTATCACCATGAGGCGCAGGTGCTTTTTGAAGCAGAGGTTGCATACTCCCGTGGTGAAATCGATAAGGTTTACGATATTGCCAACTACCTGCTTTCCAGGCACTCGGACTTCTACGCCGTCCTCTCCGCAGGTATGCTTCTTGCGCAATGCGCGATCTGGAAGGGTGATATCCATATGTGGTGCAGAGCCAAGGTACATATTGCCGAAGCACCTGCCAAGAACGATCTCGATCGTGATGCCATGCAGCTTGCCATCAGCGCCGTAAATATTATGGTATACAACGTAGAAAGCTTCCCGGAATGGTTCAAAAAAGGTCGTTTTGAGCCAATTCACAAGGATGCATACCCTGCGGCGAAGGTGTATTACGCCAAATATCTGTATGCCCTCGGATATGCCGTGGCAATGGGTCTTGTCAAGGTAGACGGAACGCAAGGACTTTACATTATGTCGGTCATCTCGTTTTCGGTAGAGCCTATGATCGCGTGGGCGAGAGCCAACAATACCGTGATGTCCGAGATCTATCTGCGCCTGACCTGTGCCGCG
>JBGVLA010000074.1:0-7512 GCA_045124015.1 Eubacteriales bacterium
AAAGAAAAAATAGCTACCACATCTGCTTTCCATTTCCGCAACATATGTTTACATGGCGTTTTTTGAACGGATCTGGTGATTATTTTTCCAAAAGTCCCTTGATGATCTTGGCAAACGCCTCTGCCATGTAATGATAGCCGAGGTCATTGGGATGACAGCCGTCCGAGGTGCAATCGCCGCGGATATCTGCGGGATAGAAGGTCTTGCCGTCGATGAAATATACGTTTTCGTCTCCCTCTGCCTTTGCGCGCAGATAGGTCTGTTCAATGATACGCATACGCTTTTCATTGATCTCGGGATTCGAGTTTTCGTTAACGAGGTCATAGTCGGGCTTGGATGCCATGATGATGGGTGTTGTCGGCTGTTTTGCGCGGAAACGCTTGTAACCGGCGTAATGTGTCGCCTCCAAATGCTCTGCGTTGGGTGCATTATGGTCATAGTCATATACGAAAACGCTCATATTCTGCTCAGCAATGAAGTCAATAATGGCATCTTCACCGCGTGCGCCGCCGCCAAAGCCGAGGTTATAGACGTTGGTATCGAGCATACGGGAGATCTGAGAGGGATAGTTCATGCCCGGTCTGCCCGCGCCAAAGCCGTGAACGATGGAAGAACCATAGAAAACGACGGGTGTTTCATAGGTGTAAGAACCGCCTTCTTCCAAATTAGCGCCTTCACGAAGTCCGACATAGAAGTTTTCCACAGAAGCGTTGATAGGGAAATACAAAATGACGTCTTTCATTTCCGTACCTGTTTTCAGACGACATTCCACGTAGTTTTTGCCCTCGCCCTGAGAGGGAACGAAAGAGCCCTTAAAAAGATGCTTGCCGTCCTCCACATAATACATTTCAAAACTCGACGTGGAAAGAATCGGCATGGAGCCTGCGCGTTCATCGTTGGAAAGATCAGCATGAATAACGATGATGTCCGAGTCGGTGCGGAAACGGACACGGGCGCTGGGACCCATCGTATGCAAACGTGTTACCGTCTCGCTTGTTGCAAGAGCGACGGATTCGGGTGTACGGCGGAAGGGCTCGTAAAAGCCGTAGAGCTTAAAGGGGGCTTTTCTGGTATCGATATAAACAGGGGAGCGCATCGTAGTATCGGGAAGGATCGTTCCCATTTCTCTTGTAACTTTCATTTTTATATCCTTTCAAAGAGGGACGGCATCGCCGTCCCTTTTGTATCGATTTTAATCAATATTTACGTTGAATGCAAAGTGGAATTCCTTTTCATAGAAGGAATACGGCGGCTTTGCGCGATGACCGCAGCTGTTCGAGCCGATACCGCAAACCTTGTAGTTGATCAAGAGGAAGGTGTGCGGACTCGGAACGAGCTCCCAGTTATGGTTTGCTTTTTCAAGCATTTCGATGCTGTAATGGAGCGCGGAGAATTCAAATGCGTTGCCGGTTACCTTGATATCTGCCTTGCCGTCGGAAAGAATGGCGTATGTTGCATCGATGTGGTTGCCGCATTCCTGAGGCATGATCATATCCTCCAGTTCATCAGTAACATTGGAACGGAAGATATCGTGATATGCGTGATTCTGGATATCGACATAGTTTGCACGCGGACCCTTTGCGAAGTATTCGAGATTTTCAAAGCCGTTTACGGTTTCGATCTGCATTGCAAAGCGCGGGATCTGCTCAATCCAAGCCTGCTTGGGCTGAGCCGCATCAACGTCAACATGGATGCCATTGCCGTCGATGACGTAGACCATGGTAAGCTCAAAGAGCGGCACCTTTGCCTTGGAAGCGAAAATGCCCGTCATGGTAACGGTGAGAGCGGTATCCGTGCTTGCGATATCATACGCATAGGTATACATTCTCGCGCGCGGGATATCAAACTGGGTATGCCAACGAGCTTTGATGTTCATATCGTTGTCGGTCGGTGCACGCCATGCCGTCCATTTGGTCGGAGAAGCGAGATATTCCTTGCCGTTCTTCTTCATGGAAAGGAATGCCGCGTCGGTGAGGCGGAGTACATAGGACTTTTCACCTACCGTGATATCGAGAATACCTGCGTTTTCGGTGTACGCAACGGACGTTGTAGGAGCGGGCGCTTCTTCCTTTGCGACCTCGGTTGCGAGAGAGAGCTCGGAGAAGGACGCTTCATAGCCTGCTTTTTCAAACCAAGTATCGTTCTTATAAAGCACGTGGAAACGGATATAGCAAGGCATATTGGTCTTTTTCGGAAGATTCGGAAGCGTCAAAACCGCAGTTTCGTGCGGAGCAACGTCGGGATTCAGAACGCCTGTCGCAAGGATCTCTTCGCCGTCTCTGATCTCATAGGTAAGCTCGAAGAGGTCGGCGGTATTGGTAAAGTCCATGCGGTTGATGAGGCGGATCTCGCCCTTTTCTTCATCTGCCCATTCTACGCGGAGCGGTTCGATCGCTTTTTTGAGAGAATAGAGAGAGGTGTGAGGCTCAAGTGTCGGCGAGCAAAGACCGTCGCAGCAGAAGTTGTTGTCGTTCGGATATTCGCCGTGGTCGCCGCCGTAGGTGTAGCCTTCTTTTTCGAGAACGGCGTGATCCTTCCATTCCCAAACGCAACCGCCGGAAATACGAGGATACTTATAGAAAAGCTCCCAATATTCTTCGATGGAGCCGGGACCCATACCCATGGCGTGTGCGTATTCGCAGAGATAATAGGGGCGCTTATCGCCATCTTCGTTTTTACCCTGCATTTCTACGGTCGCAAGCGTTGCGTACATTTCGCTGACAACGTCAACGCAAGGGTCTACGGGAGGCATGACCTCTACCCAACGCTGAACACCGCTGTACGTGCCTTCGTAGTGAATGAGGCGTTCGGTATCGCGGCTTCTGACATAATCAGACATTTTGACGTGGTTTTCACCGAAATGGCTTTCGTTACCGAGCGACCAGAAGATGATGGAAATGCTGTTCTTATCGCGTTCGAGTGTGCGGATCATACGGTCAACGTAGGATTTTTCCCATTCGGGATTGCCCGAAATGAGGAAAGAAGGATTCATGTTGCGGACAACGTGCTCCGTACCGTGGACCTCAAGGTCGCATTCGTCAACGACGTAGAAGCCGTATTCGTCGCAAAGCTCATAGAAGCGCGGGTCGTTCGGATAGTGAGAGGTACGGATACAGTTGATATTGAAGCGCTTCATCTGACGAAGGTCAGCGATCATATCGTCCATCGTTACGGTATAGCCTGTGGTCGCGCTGGTATCGTGGCGGTTGACACCCTTGAGTTTGATGGGGGTATCGTTTACCATCAGCTCGCATTTATCGCTGACGGAGATCTTGCGGAAGCCGATCTTCTTTTTGATAAATTCGCCGCCCGCTTCGATCACGAGTGTATAGAGGTTCGGCGTTTCTGCCGTCCAAAGTCTGGGGTTTTCCACAGAGAGTGTGGGAAGTGCGGTGTCGCCGTCGTAAAGGGTTGCCTTGATGGCGAGCGGTTCACCGATGAATGTGCAGGTGATATCCACCTTACCGTCCACGGTGGTGCGGATATCGATATCGTGAACGTGGTTTTCGGGTCTTTCGATGAGCCAAACGGAGCGGAAGATGCCGTTATAACGGAAGCAGTCCTGGTCTTCGATATAGGTCGCGTCGCTGTATGTGAAGACGACGACGGTGAGATCATTTTTGCCTTCCTTAACGTAATCGGTGATATCAAATTCCGCCATGAGACGAGAGCCCTTGGACATACCGACGTATGCACCGTTGATATACACGAGGAACATGGAGCAAACGCCGTCAAACATGAGATATTTCTTCTCGTTTACGTTTGTGATCTCCAAGGTTCTGTGGTAAATGCCGACAGGCGTATCCATCGGAACGTGCGGCGGCATATAGGGGATCGGATATGCGTGGTTGGTATACTGGAACTGACCGTAGCCGTAGAACTGCCAGCAAGCAGGAACGGGAAGCGTTTCGGTGTACGAAACGGAGGTCATGACCTCGGGAACCTCGGGGATGGTTTCATAATAACGAAAATCCCAAGTACCGTCAAGCGCATGAACACGGCAAGCCGCATCTGAAAAATCCGATGCACTATAGGGGACATAGTATGCACGCGCAGGCATACGGTTTTCACCCGGGAGCGTAGGTGTCATCCATCTTTTTACATTCATAGTGTTTTTCCTTTCTGCCGAATTTTTCGGCGCAAAAATACTTTCCTATCTTATATTATAAAAGTTTTTTTGTCATCTGTCAACATTATTTTTGAAACAGAGCGGAGATAAAGCACTTTTGGATTGCAAAAAAACCTTGTCAAAAAGACGTTTATATTGGGAGGAAATGTTGACAAAACGGCATTTGTATGATAAAATATAGGCAATCTATATAAAACGAGGAGGTTTTTATGAAAAAGTTTTGGCAAACAGTATCTATCGTAACGCTTTTGTTTGCTGTGCTGATGTGTTCGGCGTGCGGCGTGAAGGTTACCTTTGACATTGGAGATGCAACACTCGTTTCGGGTGAACTGACACAAAAATATCAAGATGATTCTCCTATCGTAGCGCCTGAGGTGGAAAAAGAAGGCTATGTTTTTGCGGGCTGGGATAACGATTTTTCCGCACCCACCGAGGAAATGACCGTAAAGCCCCTTTGGAAAAAGATACATACCGTTACCTTCGTGCTCAATGGCGGAACGGCAACGGATACCGCATTGCTCTCGCAGAAAATCGTGGATGGAGAGGGTGCTAAAGCCCCCGAAATTTCACGCGAAGGCTATGTTTTTGATGCTTGGGATGCTGATTTTTCCGTGATCACAGGCGATTTGACCGTTACGGCACAGTGGAAAAAGCTCCATACGGTTACCTTTGAGCTTCTTGGCGGCATCACGAACGATCCCTCGCTTTTAACACAATATATCGTTGACGGTGAGGCAGCATCTCTTCCCATAACGACGAGAGAAAAATATAACTTCGTGAAATGGGATACGGATGTTTCTGCCGTTACAGAGGATTTGAACGTCAAAGCGATTTGGGAAAGAAAGAGCTTTTCCTCGACTGAGATTTTCAATCTGATCAATCCCGGAACGGTTGAGATCAAAACGTATCGTTTGAATAATGTGTATTACGGTATGGGCTCCGGCTTCTTTATCGATGAAGACGGATTGCTTTTGACCAACTATCATGTGATTGAAAATGCTCGTGCATATACCGTTACGTTGAGTAACGGAAGAACATACAAGGTGTCCCGCGTTGTGGGATACGATATTGAGAAGGATATCGCCATTTTGAAGGTGGATACCAAGGGAAATAAGGTTCCGTATCTGGAGATCGGCACGGAGCTTCCGGAGGTCGGAGATGCCGTTTATGCGATCGGCAGCTCTCTTGGGCTTACCGGTACATTCTCCAGTGGCATCGTTTCTTTTGTTGATCGTACTATCAAGGATATCCCCGGCGTAAGCTTCATTCAGACGACGACACCCATTTCCGCAGGGAATAGCGGCGGTCCGCTCGTTGATGAGCACGGCTATGTCGTTGGCATTAACTCCGGAAGCTATACCGCCGGACAGAATCTGAATCTTGCCATCGAGATCTCACAGTATCTTGATCTGAAGGAAGTCAATCTTACGCCCGAAGAGCTTTTCCAAAAGGAAGGCACACTGAAATATTATTTCGGCGAGGTCATCGTAAAGGAGACCGAAAAGAGCTATACCACAGGTCAGCTCATTGAAAACGGTTCTACCGTTCATTCCACCATCACAGGAGAAGCCGATGAGGATTACTACATGGTCAAAACGCCCGATACGGAAGGCTTCCTGCTTCTTATGATCACTGCAGATAGCGAAGCGGGTCTCGAGGATATCGAATATTATTATACACCGTTCTATACGAAAAAGCCCAACGTTGACGATGCAGATTCCTATGTATTCCCGTCGTATTATTATTACGGCATGATGATCGAAGAGACGGACGGTACGACGTATTATCTTGCTATGGTCTTGATCGATGAAAATGTGATCGAGGAAAGCAACTATATCGGCGTTGCCATCTATGCGGATAGAGAAGTGAACTACGAAATGTTCATGTATACGCTGACGGAAGAAAACTTAGAAATCTTTACGTGATTTTATCGTGTAAGCCAAGAATTAACCCTGACAGATTGTAAGGTCTGTCAGGGTTGCTTTTTCTTTGTTTGTTAGATAACAAAAATCGGCAGAGAAAACAAGTTCTCTGCCGATTTTTTTGTTTTAATCAACCGTGGAGCTTAACAAAGCGATCAACAACGTCATTGATGGAGAGAGACGGATGACCGTTGATGTAGGTGCAAACGGTGTCGTTGAATTTATTATACCAATATGCGGGGATCGCGTCAAAGCCGAGGCAAGCGCCTGCGATACTACCGACGGTAGCACCTGTGCAGTCGTTGTCAAGACCGATCGCAACACATTCACTGATGCACTTTTCGAAATTGTTGCCGCCGAGCATGAGGGCGAATACGATCGCGCACATATTGTTGATGGTATGTACGGGGTGCATTTTGTCAAACTTTTCATCGATGAGCGCACGAGCCTTGAGGTAATTTGTTACCTCTGCTTCGCAGGAGAATGCCCATTCGAGTGCGTGATAGAGTTCAGAATCCTTCGGGATCTGTTTCATACCTTCACGAACGGCATCAAGAGGTGTTTTTGCTGTGAAAGCAGCAGCGATGGAAGCGGCGCAGAACATTTCACCGTAGATACCGTTTTTGCGGTGGGTGAGATATGCGTCGTTGTAAGACATTTTAGCGGCAGCTTCGGGGTCGCCTGCGGCAACGTAACCGAATGCGTCTGCACGGATAGCGGCACCGATCCATTCAACGTATTTGTTGAAGTTTGCGGCACATTCTGCTCTTGTACCTGCTTTGAGCTGTTCAAGCGCTTCTTCTTCTGCGGTGCAAGCGTAAGGAACGAGGTCGAGCCAAAGCTTAGCAACGTCGTCAATGGTGTAGTCCTTGCCGTATTTTTCGAGAAGGAGAAGGTTGAGAATGACATAGGTGATGTCATCGTCAACGGGCACCTTGTTGAGGTTCTGTTCGAGATAGTCCGATCTGACGTTTACCTGATAGTGAACCTTTGTGGGGTGGTCGGTGTCTGTCCAGTATCTTGTCGGGGGGAAGGGCATGTCCGCATCGATAGCAATGGAATGCATTCTTGCGATGGGATACATTTCAACCGGAACACCAAGTGTGCAACCTGCACATCTTCCGATGAAAGCACCCTTCATACGATTGTAAAGGTCATCAACCTTTACAGCGCCTGCTGTTGCACCTTCGGGGCGGAGCGCGAGAATTTCATGAAGGGCATCGGGTTGCAATTCATCTGTATTTCTGTACATGATAGAGATCCTCCAAAAATATAGTATTTTTGTATTTTTCATTTTTTTGGATAAAAACAAGCGGTTTTGCTTAAAAAAACAAATCCCTTATACATAATCCGCGTGCATTATAACATACGAAAACGAATTTTGCAATGGATTTTGTAAAATTTTATGAAAAACTTGAATTGTAAAATGAAATATGTTACAATATGGAAAATATAAAAAGA
>JBGVLA010000075.1:0-8686 GCA_045124015.1 Eubacteriales bacterium
GTATATGAATATCTTCTTTCCAAGATTGCACAATCCGGTCTGAACGGTCAGTTCCGCACCCCTCGCCACATCATTCGCATGATGGTTGAGTTGATGGATCCGAGAGCGGATGAAATCATTTGCGATCCTGCTTGCGGTACATCCGGATTCCTTGTTGCTGCAGGTGATTACCTCAAGGAAAAGCGCAAAGAGGAGATCTTCTTCAACCGACAGAACAAAGCGCACTATATGAACGGCATGTTCCACGGTTACGATATGGACAGAACCATGCTCCGTATCGGCGCGATGAATATGATGACCCACGGCGTGGACAACCCTTATATTGAGTATCGTGATAGCTTGTCCGACCAAAACCCCGATAAAGAGAAGTATTCCTTGATCCTCGCAAATCCGCCGTTCAAGGGCAGTCTGGACTATGATACCGTTTCTGCCGATCTTCTCAAAGTTTGCAAGACCAAGAAAACCGAGCTTTTGTTCCTCGCGCTCTTTCTGCGGATGCTCCGTGTGGGCGGCCGGTGCGCGTGTATCGTTCCCGATGGCGTGCTGTTTGGTTCATCCACAGCGCACAAGGCGATCAGAAAGGCTTTGATTGAGGACAACCGTCTCGAAGCGGTGATCTCCATGCCTTCTGGCGTGTTCAAGCCCTATGCAGGCGTATCTACGGGAATTTTGATCTTTACCAAGACAGGACATGGCGGAACCGATAAGGTATGGTTCTACGATATGCAAGCCGACGGATTTAGCCTTGATGATAAGCGCACCGAGGTAAAGGAGAACGATATCCAAGATATTATCGCACGTTTCCATAACCTCGATGCAGAAACCGACCGCGCACGCACGGATAAATCTTTCTTTGTGCCGAAGGATGAGATTGTTGGAAATGATTACGACCTCTCCATCAACAAGTACAAGCAGACGGAATACAAGGCGGTGGAGTATCAGCCGACGAGCGAGATTCTGGCGGAGATTCGCGAGATGGAGAAGCAGATTCAAGCGGGAATTGAGGAATTGGAGGGGATGTTGTGAGAAAAGTATTACTCCCTGATATCTGTAAAATCCAATATGGATACGCATTTGATTCGACGCTATTTACCAATGAAATAGGTATGCCGTTAGTCAGAATTCGTGATGTTGTACGCGGATATTCTGAAACATATACAACCGAAACCTATACTGAAGAATATTTAGTACATAATGAAGATATTTTGATTGGTATGGATGGGGAATTTAATATTGCAAGATGGAAAGGTGGTAATGCCTTGCTTAATCAACGAGTTTGTAAGTTGATTCCATCAGAGTGTGTTGATGCAAATTATTTGTTTTATTTCATGCCAAAAGCATTAAAAGAGATTGAAGACAAAACGCCATTTGTTACTGTCAAACATCTTTCTGCAAAAGAACTAAATAAAATTGAGATTCATTTACCCAGCATTGAAATCCAACGAAAAATAGCTGGCATATTAGAAAACATCTCGTCTCTCATCTCCCACCGCAAACAGCAACTTGCGAAATTGGATGAGTTGGTCAAAGCACGATTTGTCGAACTGTTTGGCGGACTTGAAAGAACCACTACGATTGCAAGATATATATCAGAACTGAGGGGCGGAAAGAGCCTTGCAGGAACTGAACCTTGCAAAAACAAAGTGCTTAAAACGGGTGCTGCTACATTCGGTTGGTTTGACCCTGAGCAGTACAAGTATTTGCCTACAGACTATGAGCCACTACCTGAACACAAGGTCGAAACAGGGGATGTTATTATCAGTCGAATGAACACGCCTGAACTTGTTGGTGCTTGTTCTTATGTGTTTGATGGCCCTGAAGATATGTATTATCCCGATAGACTTTGGAAGGCTGTGTTAAAAGAAAATACTAATCCGATTTTCCTATGGCAACTTCTGTGGGACAGAGATATAAGAAAGGCTATCAAGGAAAGTTCTGGAGGAACAAGTGGCACTATGCACAATATTTCCAAAGCTAATTTGCTGGCGATAAAGTGTATGGATGCTCCAATCGAGTTGCAGAACGAATATGCCGAGTTTGTCAAACAGACCGACAAATCAAAATCGGCAATACAGCAAAGTCTTGAAAAACTGAAAACGCTCAAAAAAGCGTTGATGCAGAAATATTTTTAGTAATCAATAGGAAGTTTCAAAATATGAATAGTATAAAGAGTACTTATACCTATACTTCTAAAACCCAAAAGGATTTTTATGAAGCTATTGGTTTGAAAGATTACCCCTTTAATGTATATACGGCTGAAAATGAGACGGATTATGCTTCAGAGATATTTGTTCACCCTTTGAATTATGATTCCATCAAAAGTAGTTTTAATGGAAATAGAAGTATTATCATTCGTGGAAACAGAGGTACGGGAAAGACAGCATTACTTAATGATCTTTCGAAACATGTAGATAAAAACTCAATTGTTGTAGAAATCGATGACTATTCTGACGTTCCCGTTATTCCTTCGAATTCTAATTATTATCAACTCCTAATATGTAACCTGGTCAAAACACTGTTTTATAGTCTTTTTGATGACAAAAAAAGACTTTGTCAACTTCAAAAAGATGACAAACTTTTTCTTTCGTTCTTACTCAAAACCTATACCAGCACCGTTACCAAATCAGAATTGATACGCAAAATAGAGGCAATTCAACTTTCCGCAGCAAAACGGTTTTTTAAGAAACATATTAATCTGTTCCGTGCGATACTGAATTATGGTTTAACTGCCGGTCTAAATGTGGTGAATGACGTCCTTCGAAACTATTATGGCGTATTACCCCCTGTTGAAGAATCTCAAATTCGTAACATCATCCCTGAACTGAAATTAGAAGCGGATACAGAGTTTAATAAAGCAAATTCTTCATATAGTATGCTACTTAGAATTTGTAATGTTATCAATAAACTTGGATACAAAAGAGTTATCGTCTTTTTTGATAAGTTTGATGAAGATACTCGAATGGAGAATAATGCGGACAAGATTTCCACGTTCTTTTCACCACTTTTAACAGACAATAAACTTTTAGAAAATACGAACATTCAAATAATTGTTTCCGTATGGGAAGTACCGTTCAATAAGATTTTAACTCAATTCAGAAGTCAAAAGCACCACTGCCCGATACTGTTGTGGACAGAAGCTAAACTTAGAGATGCATTAAATCGCCGTTTGTATGTTTTTAGCAATGGCGCAATTGAGGATTTCACCACGTTGTTTAGCGCTGATGTCACTGCCAAAGATATAGATGAAATATTTGCCCTTGCCAATGGGAATCCGCGCGATTTGTGGCATATTTTCCACTGTATTTTTCAGGCTCAATACGCGATTGATCCCGAAAGTCACACATTATCAATTCAGGCGATAGACATGGGGTTAAAGGATTTTGTTACGAATTTTAATTTCTTTGAGTATTATCCCAAGAGTCCAAAAGCAAAATCCAGTACGATGGATGTATACAGTTATATCAAACATCTATTGAAGCTGAAATCCGAAAGATTTACTAAAAACCAATTAAATGGTTTAGCTCAAACAGGCAGTTCGACATCAAATTATGTTGTAGGTATGGAAAATATTGGACTTGTTGTAAACACAAGTGAAAAAGAAAATAGTGGTGTTATTTATAAAATAAATGACCCCAAAGTTGTGTATGCTATGAAACATAACCTGGATATATCGAGACGATAAAATCCTACAAATGGTTGAAAAAGGAGCAAATCCATGACCAACTTCACATTTCTAACCTCCACCCCTGACTTCTCCTCCTTTTCCTCCGTCGCAGAATCGGCTGAACGGCTGTTACATATCGACGTGGATTCCTGCGTGCTGAACTGTCGCAGGGCGATGGAGTTTGCGGTCAAATGGATGTATTCGGTTGACCGTGATCTCGTTATGCCTTATCAGGATAATCTTGTCAGCTTGATGAATGACGAGAAATTCCGCGATATCATTGGTAACGACATCTGGCGGCGTATGGAATTCATCCGCAAGCTTGGCAACACGGCAGCCCACGGTGGTAAAAAGGTGACAAAGGATCAAGCGGAACTATGCCTGGAAAACCTATTTGTGTTCCTCGACTGCGTGGCGTATTTCTATGCCCCTGAATATACCGAGCAGCAGTTTGACAAATCCCTTCTTGCGCTGACGGTAGATGAGGCTCTTTCCTTTGTTCCTGAAAATGATATCGATATTGCCAAACTGATCGAGGAAAACAAGGCGCTCAAGGATGAACTGACCGCTCGTCGCGCCGAGCAGCAGCAGACCTATGTACCTAAGCCGCTGGATCTGTCTGAGTATAAGACCCGAAAGATCTACATCGACTTCATGCTGGAAGAAGCGGGATGGGTCGAAGGGAAGGACTGGCTGAACGAGGTTGAGCTTCCCGGCATGCCCAACAAGAGCGAGGTGGGTTATGCCGACTACGTTCTCTATGGCGATGATGGCAAGCCGCTTGCTGTGCTTGAGGCTAAGCGTACTTGCGTGGATGTGGCCAAGGGCAGACAGCAAGCGAAGCTCTACGCCGATCTTTTGGAGCAGAAATACGGCCGCAGACCGATCATCTTCCTCTCCAATGGTTTTGATACGCATATCTGGAACGATAAGTATTATCCTGAGCGCCGTGTGGCATCTGTCTACTCCAAGCGCGATCTTGAGAAGCTTTTCAATCTGCACACCATGCGCACAAGCCTCAAGAACGTGATGGTGGACAAGGCAATTGCCGGCCGTTACTACCAGGAGGGGGCAATCAAGGCGGTCTGTGAGTCATTTGACAAGAAGAATCGCCGCAAGGCTCTTCTCGTTATGGCAACCGGCTCGGGCAAGACAAGAACGGTCATTGCTCTTTGCAAGGTGCTGCTTGATCACGGTTGGGTGAAAAATATTCTGTTCCTCGCCGACCGCAATTCGCTTGTGACGCAGGCGAAGCGTGCCTTTGTGAATATGCTACCCGACCTTTCCGTGACCAACCTCTGCGAGGATAAGGAAAACTTTGATGCGCGTTGCGTATTCTCGACCTATCAAACGATGATGAATTGCATCGATACGGTCAAGGACGAGAATGAGAAGAAGCTCTTCACCGTCGGACATTTCGATCTTGTAATTGTGGATGAGGCGCACCGTTCGATCTACAATAAGTACAAGGATATTTTCAATTACTTCGACGCACCGTTGGTGGGTCTTACCGCAACACCCAAAGATGAGATCGACAAGAACACATATGAGATTTTCGGGCTTGAAAACGGTGTTCCTACATATGGTTATGAGCTTGGACAAGCAGTTGCCGACGGATTCCTTGTCGATTTTATGTCGGTGGAAAGCAAACTGAAATTTATCGAGCAGGGAATCGTATACGATGATCTTTCCGAAGCTGATAAGGAAGCCTACGAAAACACTTTTGAAGACGCAAATGGTGAGTTGCCCGAAAGCATTGCTTCTTCAGCCATCAATGAGTGGGTGTTTAACGAGGACACCATTCGGCAGGTGCTTCACATTCTGATGAATGATGGCCTGCGCATCGATTATGGCGAAAAGCTCGGAAAGACAATCATCTTTGCCAAGAACCACGAGCACGCCGAGAAGATTCATGAGATCTTCGGGAAGGAGTACCCGCATCTTCCTGGTTATACAAAGGTTATTGATAACTATATGACCTATGCGCAGAGTGCGATCGATGAGTTTTCTGATCCCAAGAAGCTGCCGCAGATTGCTATTTCTGTCGATATGCTTGACACAGGTATCGACGTGCCCGAAGTGTTGAACCTTGTGTTCTTCAAGAAGGTAATGAGTAAGGCAAAGTTCTGGCAGATGATCGGCCGTGGTACCCGGCGCTGCGATGGACTTGTGGATGGAAAAGATAAGGACAAGTTCTATATCTTCGACTTTTGTGGAAACTTTGAGTTTTTCCGTATGAATAACGGTAAGCCTACTGCGAATCAGATTGCTCTGCAGGGTGCTATCTTTAAGCTTAAGGCCCAGATTGCTTTTAAACTGCAGGACCTTGCATATCAGACGACCGAGCTGATTGTCTTCCGTAAGTCTTTGGTTGATGATATGGTTCGCAAAGTACGTGAACTCAACAAGGAGAACTTTGCCGTTCGTCAGCATTTACGTTATGTGGAGCAATATGCGAATCCCGATAATTACAATTCACTGACTTATGAGGATACGTTACTCATGGCAGACGAGCTTGCCCCTCTGATTATCCCGGATGAAGATGAGGCATCTGCAGTCCGTTTTGATGCTTTGATGTATGGCATTGAGCTTGCATACCTTGCCGGCAAGAAGTATTCTCGTGCACGTACCGATCTCTATAAAAAGGTCAGTAGTATTGCAAGCGTAGCGAATATTCCCGAAATTATGGCGCAGTCTGAGCTTATCAACAAGATATTGCACACGGATTATTTGGGTATCGCGGGAATTAACGAGTTCGAGCATATCCGCGAGAATCTCCGAGATCTGATGAAGTATATTCCGAGAACAGGCGTGAAATATATCACCGATTTTGACGAGGAGATTCTTTCCATCGATTGGCATGAGTCCGAGCTTGAAAACGATGATCTTAAGAATTATAAAGCGAAGGCCGAGTTCTATATTCGTCAGCATCAGGATGAAGCTGCTATCGCTAAGCTAAAGAGCAACGTTCCGTTGAGTGCTGACGACGTTAAGGCGCTTGAACGCATTTTGTGGAGCGAAATCGGCAGTAAAAAGGACTACGAAGCGGAATATGGTGAAAAACCGCTTGGCGAGTTTGTGCGTGAGATCGTTGGCCTCGATATGATGGCAGCCAAAGCGGCGTTTGCAGACTATTTGAACGGTGTTAATCTTAATGCAGACCAAATTTATTTTGTCAATCAGATCATTGAGTATATCGTGCGAAATGGTGTGATGAAAGACATGTCGGTGCTTCAGGAACCGCCGTTTACTGATAGAGGTAGCATTGTTGAGGTGTTTACTGATATTTCTGTTTGGCTTGGCATCAGAAGCGTAATCGATAAAATAAATGCTAACGCAGCGGCGTAACGGAAGGAATATTGTAATGACCACACAAACCTTTCTCGATTGCTGCCTCGATAGCCGAAGATATGCCTCAGAAATTGGAGTTTAATAATGTCAAGTAGATTATGACAACCGAGGCTCCGAATTATGACTTTTGTCCGGCGGATGTGGAAGTATTGAAAAAGATAACCGAGGATTATTATATTGGCATAAAAGAACATTATCAGGTAAAGAACAATGACCATACAAATCGAAACAACGCTTGAACGGGATATTGACCTGCTGATACTGGAAGAATTTATTTCCGAACCGGCATTTGCGCAAATCTTTCTGAACGCAGTTGGAATCCATGAGAAATACGAAATACTCCGGGCAATTCATTCCAAAACCGATGCCAGACTCGGTGAATCGGACATTGTTTTCATTCTGAAGCTTGCCGGCAAACGCTACGCACTACATATCGAAGACAAAATTGATGCCATTGCGCAGGAGAATCAAAGCGGACGGTATTACGAACGAATTCAGAAGGATATCGCTGCCGGCGAATATGATGCAGGCTCCGTTCTGATCGTTGCTCCCCAAAACTATCTTGATGCAAACAAAGAGGCGCAAAAATACGGCAGCAAGGTTACATACGAACAGCTGCGGGAGTATTTTGCTGCGCGTCAGGACATTCGCTCAAGCTATAAGCTGGCATTGATCGAACGTGCAATAACCGATCAGAAGAATGGATATCAGTATGAAGCCGATACGCGAATGGTCGATTTTTGTGAAAAGATGAATGCTTATCACAAAAGCATATACCCGGGATTGCCTGCCGGAAGCATAGCTTGGTGGCGTTTTTATCCTACGGTTATGGACGATGTAACAATCGTATTTAAGGCAAGCAAAGGACATTGCGATTTGCAGTTTGGGCATACCGAAAAAGAAGAACTGTTTGCCAGAGTTTCGGGCTTCCTTTCGGAAAGAATGAACGTGGTACAGGCAGGTAAATCCGCCTCGATCCGTATAGAAACCGATCCCGTTCGTTACGAGAATCGCTTTGAAGATGAAAAAGAAAAAGTCGATAAAGCTCTGGACGCGATATATGAGCTTTTCCGACTCTCGAAAGTAATTGCGGCGCAGGAGAGCATCGACAAGCACGGCGAAGGAACTGCCGAGTTTGCCGCAGATGCGATCGCTGTGTACTGTCAGGAGAAAACACATGATTGACTACGGCTTAAAAAACAAAGTCGCACTCATCACAGGTGCAAATAATCTCTGGGGGATCGGTGCGGCCACAGCACTTGCGTTTGCACGCGAAGGCGCAAAAGTGGTGCTGGTATACAAGCGTGTGGATCGCCCCTTTGATCCCAGCAAAACCGATAGAAACGGCGTTGACCGCTACTATGGCGCAAACGCAGGAGATGCTTCCGCCGTTGAAGCGCGGCTCAAGGCCATTGGCGCAGATTACCTCATTCTGGAAAGTGACATTTCAAACGAGGATGCGGTAAAGGCGATCTATGCAAGCGTTATGGCGAAGTACGGCCGCGTGGATGTCCTCGTAAACAATGCGGCAACCGATGATGAAAACGGCTTTGATACCATCGAGAAGATCACCCAATCCGTCATCGACGATACCTTTGCGGTCAATGTGCGCGGAAGTATTATGATGATGCGGGAGTTTATCAACCGCCGCGGCGACTTTGGAAGAATCAT
>JBGVLA010000076.1:0-14969 GCA_045124015.1 Eubacteriales bacterium
TGAGAAGACCGGGAACGTTTTTGTCGCAGTTCGGGATCATGACAAGACCGTCAATCTGATGCGCCATGACCATAGCTTCTGTGGAGTCTGCGATAAGGTCACGGGTAACGAGGGAATATTTCATGCCGACATGACCCATGGCGATACCGTCGCAAACGGCGATAGCAGGGAACATGATGGGCGTACCGCCTGCGGCGCGAACGCCTGCTTTGACGGCTTCTTCGATTTTATCAAGGTTCATATGACCCGGAACGATTTCATTATGAGAAGATACGATACCGACGATGGGACGGCTCATTTCTTCTTCTGTCAGACCGAGCGCGAAAAGAAGGCTGCGGTTCGGGGCGCGTTCCACGCCGCGTTTGATGTTGTCGGAAAGCATAAGGGGAATCTCCGTTGTTTATTTTTCTTAATTTTTGCCACTTTTCTTTCAGATAAAGAAAAGTGGAGAGAAAGCCAAGTATCCCGAGGTTTCCCTCGGGATAAATTTGGTTATCAGTTGGATGCGCTGTCGAGGTCGTTATCGTTTTTCCAGAGCATCTGTTCACGAAGTCTCTGACCAACGATTTCCATCGGGTGCTTTGCGAGCATTTCACGCTTAGAGTTGAAGAAGCAACGGCCGTTCTTGTTTTCTGCGATCCACTTGCCTGCGAAAGTACCATCCTGAATGTCAGAAAGAACAGCTCTCATGTTTGCCTTGGTCTGTTCGTGATCAATTACACGGGGACCGGAAACATATTCGCCGTATTCAGCAGTATCGGAGATGGAGTAGTTCATAGCTGCAACGCCGCCCTTGTTGATAAGGTCGATGATGAGCTTCATTTCGTGGATGCATTCAAAGTATGCGTTTTCGGGTTCATAGCCGGCTTCAACGAGAACTTCGAAGCCGCAACGCATAAGGTCAACGACACCGCCGCAAAGAACGGTCTGTTCACCAAAGAGGTCGGTTTCGGTTTCGTCGTGCATGGTGGTTTCCATGATACCTGCGCGTGCGCCGCCGATACCTGCGATATAAGCAAGTGCGAGGTCGTATGCCTTGCCGGAAGCGTTCTGTTCAACGGCGATAAGGCAGGGAACACCCTTACCTGCAACGTACTGAGAACGAACGGTATGACCCGGACCCTTGGGAGCAGCCATAAATACGTCTACGTTTGCAGGGGGAACGATCTGTTTGTAACGGATGTTGAAGCCGTGTGCGAAAGCGATTGCCTTGCCTTCTGTGAGGTAAGGAGCAATATCCTTCTTATACATATCAGCCTGATTTTCATCGTTGATGAGGATCATGATGATATCGGAAGCCTGAGTAGCTTCTGCGACGGTCATAACGGTGAAGCCGTCTCTTTCTGCGACGGGCCAGGACTTACCGCCCTTGCGAAGACCGATCACAACGTCGCAACCGGAGTCGCGGAGGTTCAAAGCGTGAGCGTGTCCCTGAGAACCGTAACCGATGATGGCGATCTTTTTGCCATCGAGCTTGCTGAGATCACAGTCTTTTTCATAATACATTTTTGCCATAGTCAAATTCTCCTTTTTCTTTTGTAGCTTCATAAATGGTATCGGCGCCGCGTTCGAGCGCTACCATACCGGTGCGGACAAGTTCCAGAACGCCGAATTCTTTTACAAGATCAATGATCGCTTCTGTTTTCTGCGCGTCTCCGATGACCGCAATGGTAAGGGTCGTCGTGGAAACGTCGATGATGGATGCGCGGAAAATATTTGCGATCTGAATGGCGCGATTGCACGCGTCGTTGCTCGCCGTATGTACCTTGAGAAGGATAAGCTCACGGCGAATGGATTTTTCAAGATCCAAAAGCTTTACAGAATGGACAGGGAGCAGCTTGCGAAGCTGATTGCAAAGGAGATTCGTTTGCTGATCGTTTGCCATTACCTCGATGGTGATACGAGAGACTGCAGGGTTGTCCGTCGTACCAACTGCGAGAGATTCAATGTTATAACCCTTACGGGAAAACATACGGGAGACTTGAGAGAGTACGCCCGATTCGTTATCCACGAGTACGGAAAGGGATTGTCTTCTGACTGTATCCATAGCGTCCTCCTTAATCTACCAAAAATTGTGTGATTTTGCCGCCGACGGGAACCATCGGACGAACCATTTCGTCGATCTCAACAGCACAGTCGATGACGTAGCCGTGTCCGCAGGAGAGTGCTTCCTTGAGTGCCGCTTCAAGCTCGGGAACGGTATGGACACGCTTGCCGCCAAGACCGTAAGCCTCAGCGAGCTTGACGAAATCGGGACCGCGGTCGAGCGTCGTCTGGGAGTAGTGACCGTTGTAGGTCAAGGTCTGCCACTGACGGACCATGCCGAGCGTACCGTTGTTATATACAATGGTGATGACGGGGAGGTTATAGAACTGCTCTGTGCAAAGCTCATGGCAGTTCATGCGGAAGCAGCCGTCGCCTGTGATGTGAATGACGGTCTTATCGGGATTGCCGATCTTCGCGCCGATTGCGGCACCCAGACCGAAGCCCATGGTACCGAAGCCGCCCGAGGTCAAAAGCTGACCCGGATAATCGTAATGGAAATGCTGGATTACCCACATCTGATGCTGACCGACGTCTGTCGCAACCACGGTGTCCTGCGGACAAATGGCAGCAACGGTATCGGAGATCTGCTTGGGGGTAAGGGTGTTTTCATGGCTGCAGGTGTCGTATTCGGTTTCTGTTTTGAACGAGAATACGTAATCCTTCCATGCTTCGTGGGTCTGCGGTTCGACGCGCTCGTTGATGAGCTGGAGCACGCGCTTCGCATCGCCGATGATATGATGGTCGACCTCAACGTTTTTGTTGATCTCTGCACGGTCGATATCGATCTGAACGATCTGTGCCTGCTTGGCAAAGGATTTGGGTTCGAGAGCGACGCGATCGGAGAAGCGGCAACCGACAGCGATGAGGAGGTCGCAAGCATCACAAGCCATGTTGGAGGCTTGAGAACCGTGCATACCGATGATACCTGTTGTGAGCGGACTGCGTCCTCTGAAGCCGCCGCCGCCCATAACGGTGATGGCAACGGGAGAGTCGATGCGTTCCGCAAGCTCCAAAAATTCCTTGTGGGCACGGCTTCTGACGACACCGCCGCCGCATATGAGAAGAGGTTTTTTGGAGTTTTTGATCATTTCGACGAGTTTTTCAACGTCGCCGAGATCGGGTTCGGGGGCTTTCAGGTCGTGGCTGGCGCGACGGATGAGTGCACCAAGACGACCATGAGATGCGTGTTCTTCTCTCGGGAGAGAAACGAATTCGGTCTTTTCTGCGGTTACGTTTTTCACGATATCGATGAGAACGGGACCGGGACGACCGCTTCTTGCGATAGCAAAGGCTTCGCGGACGATATCTGCGAGTTTTCTGACATCGCGTACCATGTAATTGCACTTGGTAATCGGCATGGTGATGCCGGTGATGTCAACTTCCTGGAAAGCATCCTTGCCGAGAAGGCTCTCGTTTACGTTACAGGTAATGAAAACAACGGGGGAGCTATCCATATAAGCGGTTGCGATACCTGTGGTGAGGTTCGTGCATCCGGGGCCCGATGTTGCAAAGCAAACACCGACCTTGCCTGTGGAGCGCGCGTAACCGTCAGCCGCGTGTGCCGCACCCTGTTCGTGTGCAGTCAAATAATGCTTGATTTTATCGCCGTAATTGTAGATTTCATCATAAACGTTAAGAATGGTTCCGCCGGGATAACCGAAAACGGTATCGACACCCTGTTCCAGAAGACATTCCAACAGAATTTTTGCTCCTGTCATTTGCATAGGGCAGGTTTCCTCCTTAGATACCGAGCAAGTATACGATGTGTGTTTGCTCGTAGTATCGAAATGATATACTTTGTATCGTATTTTATTATAGTATCACAAAGAAGAATTGATGTCAAGTGTTTTTTTGTTCAACTTTTCAGGAATTTGCCCGGAAACCTGCCAAAAGAAAACACCTGCTGAAAAGCAGGTGTTTTTTGACGGTATAAACCGTATATTGCTTATTTGCCGAGCATCTTAGCAACTTCGTCGCCGAGGTTGTCTTCTCTCTTTTCGATGCCTTCGCCCTTTTCGAATCTTTCGAAGGAAGCGATCTTGATGTCAGCGCCGAGTGCCTTTGCAGTAGCTGCAACGTACTGGCTAACCTTCATGTTGTCGTCCTTGATGTATTCCTTGTCAACAAGGCAGTTTTCTTCATAGAATTTGCCGAGTTTACCCATAGCCATCTTTTCGATGATGGAGTCGGGCTTGGAAGCGTTCTTGGGATCGTTCTTGATCTGGTTCATGATAACTTCCTTTTCTTCTGCGATAGCGGAAGCAGGAACATGATCTCTGTCAAGGTAAGGTGTAGCGTATGCGCCTGCCTGGAGAGCGATGTTCTTAGCGAATTCAACGAATTCAGCCTTTTCAGCAGTAGCAGCGTCAACGTCGAATTTTACGATGACACCGATAGAGCCGTTACCGTGGATGTAGGTGCTTGTAACGCCTTCAACAACAACGAAACGACGGAGGGTGATGTTTTCACCGATGGTGTAGATCTTATCCTTAACGGTTGCTTCAACGGTAAATTCTGTGCCGTCGAACTGGCAAGCGTTGAGTTCTGCGATGGTAGCGGGCTTGTTTGCGATGATGGTTCTGAGGATACCCTGAACGAATTCAACGAAAGTAGCGTTCTTTGCAACGAAGTCTGTTTCAGAGTTTACTTCAACCATAGCAACGGTGTTGCCGTCCTTGAGAACGGAAACGAGACCGTCAGCAGCGATTCTGTCTGCCTTCTTAGCAGCAGCAGCGAGACCTTTTTCTCTGAGCAATTTGATGGCTGCGTCAACGTCGCCGTTGGTTTCAACGAGAGCCTTCTTGCAGTCCATAAGACCGGCGCCTGTCTTCTTCTTGAGATCGCCGACCATCTGTGCGGAAATAGTAGCCATTTGGAATTTCCTCCTGTATTTTTGAAATCTTTTATCTAAAATTTAAGAGTTAAGCTTCAACAGCTTCTTCAGCGGGAGCTTCAGTGGTCTGTTCGCCCTGCTTGCCTTCGATAACAGCATCAGCGAGAACACCGGAGATAAGCTTGATAGCGCGGATAGCGTCATCGTTACCGGGGATGATGTAGTCAGCATCGTCGGGATCGCAGTTGGTGTCAACGATTGCGATTACGGGGATGTCGAGTTTCTTAGCTTCGAGAACAGCGTTGTGTTCTTTTCTGGGGTCAACGATGAAGATTGCAGCGGGGAGACCGTTCATGTTCTTGATACCGCCGAGGTTCTTTTCGAGATCTTCCATTTCCTTGGTAAGCTTAGCAACTTCCTTCTTGGGGAGAAGATCGAATGTGCCTTCTTCTTTCATCTTTTCGAGAGCATTGAGACGAGCGATGCTCTTCTTGATGGTCTTGTGGTTGGTGAGCATACCGCCGAGCCAACGAACGTTTACATAGTACTGACCGCAGCGTTCGGATTCTTCCTTGATTGCGTCAGCAGCCTGTTTCTTGGTACCAACGAAGAGGATATCGCCGCCGTTTGCGGAGATTTCTTTTACAAAGTTGTAAGCTTCGTCGATTTTACCAACGGTCTTCTGAAGGTCGATGATGTAGATACCGTTTCTTTCTGTGAAGATGTATTCAGCCATCTTAGGGTTCCATCTTCTTGTGTGGTGTCCGAAGTGAACACCTGCTTCGAGCAACTGCTTGATCGAAATAACTGCCATGATTTTTTTCTCCTTTGTGGTTTGTCCTCCACAGAGCGACCGTCTTGCACAAAGTCCCGTGGGACACCAACTGTGCGCCGCCGCTGTGTGCGGATTTTTTAATATTTTTCTGTCTTGGAGACTTTTCTCCAAAATCCATATCATTTTACCATATATTTTTGGAAATTGCAATAGGTTTTGCGAAAAAATATTTATTTTTTGCCATCATTTTTTTCGCCGAGCTTTTCATAAATGCCGACGTCGATGTTGACGAGCACCGCATCGCGTCCGAAGCAGCCGATCTTTTCCCACGGGATGACAAGTTCTTCGCATTTACCAAAGCCAAATACACGCAGATCAAAGAGCACGACGATGGCGACCACACAGCCCGAGCAGATGTTGATCTCCACGTCGTTTATGTAGCCGAGGCGCTTGCCGTCGCAAATGTTGATAACTTCCTTGTCTTTCAGATTGTTGACACTGCATCTTTCCATGTTCATAGGATATCCTCCAAAAATTCGTTTTTGTTTTTATTATATGAAGAGAAACAGGAATCTTATTCCATGGAATTGATTTTTCTTTTGCGATATGTTAAAATGAAAGAAAAATGCAAGGAGATTGCATATGGATTTTTTGAAGAATCATAAAAAATTTGATCTATTCTATGAAAAAAAGAGCATTTGGGACTCGGAAACGACCTGTGAGATATGCGAAAACGAAAAGGAACTCATTTCCGTATATACCGTGGAAGATCGGCTGAAGATTACGAATATCGCAAGAAAATATGAAAAGTTCGGCGCGTATTCGTGGGTCAATCATTTTGAAAATAACGAAGCCGAGCCGACGGCGGTCATCTCCGAGCTTTGGGACGCGGTCTTTTCTTTTCCCGTCGCAGATGACCCAAATCCGAAAAGGCAGGCGTATATCCCCGACAGGGAAACCGAGGTCATTTTTCACGCGCCCTTTGGCTCGAATCTTTCCGTCAAGGAGTTTTACGTCAATACCGACCATCTCGAAAAATGGTTTCCGAGCCGTTATCACCTTGAAAAGGGCAAGACCTATGAATATACCGCCTCGGGCGGTCGTCCGAGCGACGAACGTGCACCGTTTTTCCATCTTCGGCAGGGCGATCGCGGCATCATCTTTGCGATCGGCTGGACGGGGCAGTGGCGTTGTTCTGTTACGAGAGGGGAACATGAGGTTACGATCCGCGTTAAGATAGAGGATACCCATTTTCGCTTGCTTCCCAAGGAGTCGATACGGACGTCCTCGATTTTGATCATGCCCTACGAGGGAGAAGCCATCGATGCGCAAAACCGATGGAGAAGGCTCATAAGGGAGGAATTTTCTCCGCTTGGGAAGGGCGAACGATCTGAAAATGCGCCGTTTTCCATGCAGATCTGGGGCGGTATGCCGTCCGAGATCATGATCAAGCGCGCCCAAACTGCAAAAAAACAGAACTTGCCCGTGGAATATTTCTGGGTCGATGCAGGTTGGTATGGGATGTATACCGAAAAATGTATCGATGAATTTGAAGGAAAGTGGGGCAGTTATACGGGCGATTGGCGTGTCAATCCCCATATCCACCCGAACGGCATGAAGGACGTTGTCCGTGAGGTGGAAAGCCTTGGCATGAAATTTCTTCTTTGGTTTGAGCCGGAGCGCGTCATGAAAGATACGCCGATCGTGCGTGAGCATCCCGAGTATTTTCTTGACCCGGTGGATGAAAGAGGAGAACATAAGCTGCTTGACCTCGGCAATCCCGAGGCTTGGCAGTATTGCTATGATATGCTCGCAAAGCTCATTGAAGAATTGCATATTTCCTGTTATAGACAGGATTTCAATATGTCGCCGCTTTCCTTCTGGCGAAAGCAAGATACGCAGGACCGACGAGGAATCACAGAGATCAAGCATATCATGGGGCTTTATCGCCTTTGGGATGCGCTTCTTGCGCGCTTTCCGCATCTTATCATCGATAACTGCGCCTCGGGCGGCAAGCGTATCGATATCGAAACGCTCCGCAGAAGCGTTCCGCTTTGGCGAAGCGACCGTATGTGTCAGGCGAATTATCCTGAGATCATCACACAAACGCATAATATGACCTATAGCGCGTGGATGCCGTATTCCGGCACGAGCACGGGCAGACATTTTGATTCTTACCGTATCCGCAGTGCTTACGCAGGCGGTATGACACTTAACTATTCGTATACGGAATATACGCCTTTTGGTGAGGATGCCGAGGAGATGGTGGAGATCCGCAGATATTGCGAGGAATATCTGCGCGTTCGTCCGTATTTTGCGGAGGATATGTATCCGCTGACGATCCCTTCCGATGCAACGGACGTTTGGAGCGCGGTGCAGTTTGACCGTCCCTCGGAGAAAGACGGCATTTTGCAGGTGTTCCGCCGTGAACATGCTCCCTATGAAACGGCGAATTATACGCTTGGCGGTATCGCAAGGGACGATACGTATACGTTCATCGATGCCGATACGGGAGAAGGTGTTACCGTTTCTGGAAAAGAGCTTGCCGAAAAGGGTCTTACCATCTCGATCAAAGAAAAACGCTGCGCAAAGCTTTATTTTTATAAACATGAAACCTGAGAAAACATCCCGTCGGTACGCCGACGGGATCGTTATATAATAAAAATGAAGAAAAGTTTAAGATTTTGCAAAATTCTTGCAAGCGTGAAATATCTATGATATACTAAATCATATAAAACAAGAGTTCACGAAAGAGGTGTTTTTATGGTTGCAACTTGGGCGATAGGCGCAGGCTTGGTTTTGTTTTTCGTCGTTCTTTTTGTGATTGCGAGAGCTCGTGGATGAAAGGAGATTTGGATATGAATAAAATTTTGAAGGGATTTTTGATCGCGCTTGGAGCGATCGCCGCATTTGTTCTTCTCTGCGTGGGGCTTTACAGCATCGGCTTTTTGGATCTGTTTATCTTTTTTATCTTGCCGGGCGTATTGATCCTCGTCAGCGTGGGCTGTCTGCTTTGGAATATTCTCAAGGCGGTCGAGATGAAAAAGCAGGGTATGCCCGTTCCGCAAACGAAAAAGGTCATGATCATCGTCTGCTCTGTTGTTTTGGCAACGGTGATTCTTGCCATTATCGCGCTCATTGTCGTTTTTGCGATGGCGATCGCGTTTATGTGAGGTGAGATCATGTCGGATAAGATCTTTTACCGTGTGCTTGCCGTGGTGCTGGCGGTCTGTGTTTTGTTTACGGCAGGCATGGTCGGATATACCGTCTATGCACATAGAAATTGTTCCATCATCGGCTATATCGCAAATGAGAAATGAGGTGCGATATGAAGAAACTGCATAAACAGATATTGGCTCTTGTTTCGGTCGTTTTGGTGTTCGCGCTTTTGAATCTGTCGATATACAATGTGTTCACCTATCGCGTGATCCACCGTTATGGGGATGAGATGCAAGCGAAATCCATCACGCTTGGCGAATATTTGCCGTTTGATGAAGATTCTAAGATCGTCAAGCTGGATTCCGATTTCAAGCTGACCGAAAATCTGCCCGTCATCGACGGTGCGGCGGCGCTCTATCCCATTTTTTCCGCGTTTGTGAACGCCGTCTATCCCGAGGATTCCGTAAGCTTTAACGGTACGGATTTCACAGAGGACAGCGCGCTTCAATATCACAATACGCGCGGCGCATACAAGGGCATCGTGGATGGCGATATCGATATTGCCATTTGTGTTTCTCCGTCGGCAGAACAGCTTGCCTACGCCGAGGAAAACGGCGCGGAGCTTCGCTTCGTTCCCATCGGCAGAGAGGCGTTCGTTTTTCTTGTCAACAAAAAGAATCCCGTGGATTCTCTCACCTGTGATGAGGTTCGCGGTATTTATGCAGGGGAATATACGAATTGGAGCGAGCTTGGCGGAGAACATAAGCGCATCGGTGTTTTGACGAGAAACGCGGGCAGCGGAAGCCAATCCGCGCTTGTGAATTTCATGGGTGATACCCCGATCAAAAAGGATTACGATACCTTTCTCGGCAGCGCCATCGGATTTTCGTTCCGCTTTTACGTGGAGGGCATCGTTGAGGACGGCAACGTGAAGATGCTTTCGCTTGACGGCGTTTATCCCGACCGCGAGAACATCAAAAACGGCACGTATCCCATTGTGAATGAGATTTACGCCGTATATCGCGCCGATAATGAGAACCCGAACGTGGAAGCCTTTATCGATTGGATGCTCTCCGAGGAGGGGCAAAGCATCGTCGAAGGCACGGGATACACAGGGGTCGAATAACAAAAAACTCTCACTGCGGTGAGAGTTTTTTCGTTATGCAGAGAAGAGAGAAAAGAGAAAAGTGAAGAGGAAAGGTACAAAAGCTGTGCTTTTGATATTATTGGATTTTCTTCTTTTCTTTTATGATATGCAAAAGATAATAAAACGAGGGAACGAGGCAAGCGGTGAATCCCACGATGAAAGCAATGTCGATGAGGATCTCTGCAAGGTCGAGGCAAAATATTTCAAATGCAGGTATTTGAGGGTGATGATAATAGGGTTCGCCGTTTACATACGTGGGATCGTATACGGGATCTCCAAGCGGCTCGTGAGTGAGGATGTCGATCCTGGCTCTATGCCAGCCCCAGCGTGCGAATGCATGAAATGGGGGAATAATCAATGCCGCGATGGCAAGCGGAAGACTTTTCTTCGTGGCAAACTGAAAATCGTATGTGCGATAGATACGGACGGTCGCGGCGATGAGCGCTATCAAAGTCATCATCAAAAGAAGAGATATGATGGCTTGCAAAGGGGAATTTGCCCAATAATAGGCGTTGAAGCTGATGCCCCATCGAACGGATGCGCTGACGAATAGGTAGCAGTTGATGTAAAAGAACCACGCCCAAACGCACCAAAGCGCGGTATGCTTCGTTTTCCTGAAACAGACGACGGCGGAAATGACGCAGGGAATGGCAAAAATGACGGCGGATAGGAGATCGGTCAAAAAGAAAAGTATGATCGCGGGAATCAGAAAGAGTGCGCCGATGATGGGTTTTATGATGCTTTTCGGTTCGGGCTTGACGTAGACGTATTGCACGTCGGGCTTGGGCGGGTCTTCCTCCTGCTTTTCGTCGGAAACAAACTCGTCAAGCGTAACACCGAAGATCTCGCAAAGCTTTACGAGCTTTGGCAGTTCGGGAAATGCCGCACCTGTTTCCCATTTGGAGATCGATTGGCGCGAAACGTCGAGCTTCTCGGCAAGCTCAAGCTGAGAAAGTCCGCATTTCGTTCGATATAAATAAATTTGTTCGCTGATATTTTTCATAAAATACCTCCTTCGTTGGTTTCATGATAGCATATTTGCGCGAAAAAGACAACCTCCTTTCGTTTGCAACCGCGCAACCATAGGTTGCAATGGCGTGGATCGTCGGTATTGGAAGCGAAACGGGTAGGAATTTCTTGATGAATGGCATGACATATACGGATTGTGCTTTCGCGCCAATCTTTGCGGCAAAGAAAGTCAAAATATAAAATTTTTCCATTCTTGCGAAAGAACTTGACAAAAAAGGGAAAATCGGTATAATATACATAAGCATATCTTGAGAAAGTATGTTTTGGAAATAACATCTCCTCGAAAGGAATCTATATGGCAAAAAAACATTTGAACAAGAAGCTCGTGTCGGGTCTTATGGCGGCAATGATGCTTTCTTCTACGGTTCCGCTTTCTGCGTTGGCGGCAGATTCTACGATCGATTATACGATCACGGAGCTTTATACCGCTCCCGTTTCTACTCGCGCCGCAGGAACATCACTCGACTTTTCGTATGCAGGCGCTTCCGCTGTTCGTTCTGTCGATATTTCTGAAATTATCAGAATGGCGACAGGAGAGAGCATCAGTTCGCAGGAAGCGTCATATCTTGCTTCTGAAGGCATCACGATGCGTTATGATGAAACGCTCTCTTCGAGCCTCGTTTCCGTTTCTGTGAGCGGAGAGTCCTCGATCACATTCACTGCAGGCGTAAATTCTTACCAGGCATATAATGGCGCAAACGTCCGTTGGATCCCCGTTTCTGTTACGATCGACGGAAAAACAGAAAACTTCGTTTCTTCTCCCAAGGGATATACGGCTTCCTTCTCGGGTCTTACCAAGGACACCGTTTATACCGCTACGTTTACGTATCAGACGACCATTTCGGTCAGCTCGTATGCTTTGACCTCTGTGGTGAACTATGCCTATAACAATGCGCAATCCGCGATCGCGGCAGAAGCGCAGTATGAACAGGCAAAAATTGAATATGACAACGCATTGATCGCTTATCAGGAGGCGCTCAAGGGATATGAAACACAGTATGCGGAATATCAGAAGCATCAAGACGTGCTTGCGACATACAATGCCGCGCTTGCCGCATACAATGCTTATATCAAAAAGGTAACCGCTTATGAAGAATCGATGAAGATCTACAATAATTATCTCAGCGATCTTGCGACCTATGATGAACGATGCGCAGCTTATGAAGCAGAGGTTGCGGCGCTTCCTGAAAAGCAGGCGCAATATGAAAAATACCTTGAATATCTTGCGGCGGTTCAGAGTGCAACAAATCAGCTGGCTGTTTTAGATAGCTGCTTTATTGCAGACTCTGCGGGACGCACGATGTACGCGACCTTGATGGGCGATACGGTAGATGCCGTTCTTGCTAATCGCGATGAGCTTGTCAATTACGGTGGCGTCAGTGTGCACGACATCAACAATGCCGGCGATGCGACAACATCGCTCAGAGGCTTGCTTCAGAGTTATAGAGCTTGTTCCTCTGCGGATGCTAAGCTTACCTGGTATCAGACAAACTATTCCTCTTTGAAGAGCAACTTCATTTCTCTTTACAGCAGCTTGGAGAATTTGGGGAAGAACAGAGCGGTTGCGATCTATCTCTCGAATAACGGCAAGTTTGAACGTTACTGCCAATTCGTTTGCCAGCTTTATGTTATCAGCACGGGTCTTGACGACTCCACGACCTTTAACGTGGGCTATACCTATAATGGTCATGCGCTTGTCGATTTGATCGAATCCTGTCAGCTGATCAACGATACAAACTCCTATGCGCCGGGCGCGGTAACGCTTCCCGAAAAGATGGATCCTGTTGAAAAACCGGTCGTTCCGATAGCTCCCAAAAAACCCACTGCGGTATCCGAGCCCGTGAAGACATGGACCGAGGATCTTGAACATCCCGGCGAAGCTCCCACGTCGATAACGATGCCCAAAAAGCCGGTGCTTTCTGATTTCACAACAGGTGCTCCTCAAATGCCGCAGATTTCCACACAGCTTCGTGCTGTGGTCGATCTTGTTCGCTCCGGTGCGCTTACGCATAGAACAGGCTCTGTTCAGGACGTTTCGCTTACACGCACAGCCACCTTCTCGACAACGACCTCGATCTCCAGTATGCCTGTTGTAACCTTCTATGATTATGACGGCAAGACGGTCTTGTATACCGCGCAGGTCGAAAGAGGCGGCAATGCTGTTTACGCCGGCGCAACACCGACACGCGAGTCGGATGTGCAATATAGCTACGTCTTTTCCGGATGGACGGATGCAAACGGTAATCCTGCGGGTATGTCCGGCATTACGGCGAATACGCAATTTTATGCCAAGTATACGCAAAAGCTCAACGAATATACGATCACTTGGGACGTTGCAGGTGAGCGCGTAAAGCAAACCTATAAATACGGCGAAACGCCTGTTTACCAAGGAAAGCTTTCTTATCATGACGGTGCATATCAGTATGTATTTACCGGCTGGTCTCCTTCCATCTCCAAGGTAACGGGCGATGCGGAATACGTTGCACAGTATACCATGAGCAAGCTTGAAAATTTGACATACGGCGTAACCTTTGAGGTTCGCGGTAAAACGTATTATCGAACCTATAAATACGGCGAAATGCCTGTCTTCAATGAATTTGAAACGGATTACGTTGCAGGCGGTTATCGCTATGTATTTACGGGATGGTCTCCTGAGCTTGAGGCTGTTACGGACGATGCCAAATACGTTGCAAATTTCGAAAAGATGTTCTTGATCCCTGCGGGTGAAAACGGTGAAAAGAGTGCGGATATGACCGTTACCCAAACGACACACACCGTTACGACCGATGAATGCATGGTCAACGCATCCTATGCGGTGAAGGAAGCGCTTGCGGCAGGCACACAGCTTGTGCTTGAGCTTGGCGGTGCAACCGTAACCTTTGATAATGATACGCTTCAGCAACTTTCCGATGCGGTATTCTTCCGCTTGATGCCTTCCGGTGCGAGCCGTACTCGCTCGGCGCTTCTGAGTGCACCTGCATGGGAGCTTGCTATCACCAACGCAAAGGGCGAACCGATCACATTCGATTCCGAGATCCTTTTGGAGCTTCCGATCGCTAAAGACGCTCAAAACGGCGGAAGATTGAATGCTTATGTAAACGATACTGCGGTTGCGATGTCTCTTCAGGATGAGGTTGCATATCTCCGTGTCTCGGAAACGGGACTTATCACATTCCGCCCTTATTATTCCATTGAAGTTATGACAGACGGCAACGGCGGCGACGTGGTCTTGCAAAATGAAACCGCAGAGGCCGGTGCATCCGTTGCGCTCAGCACCTATCTGGAACAGGGATGGACGCTTGGAAATCTTTTCGTTTCGATAAACGGCGGAGCAGAAGAAGTTCTTGAGCTTACGGATGGCGCGTTCACGATGCCCGAGGGCGATGTTTCGATCCGTGCTGAATTTGTCGAAGCAACATACACTGTTGTCTTTATGGCGAATGGTGTCGAGGTCAGCCGTGCGACATACCAATACGGTGATGTTGTCGCAGAGCCTGATATGACGAACTATTTGATCATTACGGAAGGTGAAGTGTCCTATACCTTTGCCGGTTGGGATACTGCCATCACATCCGTGAAGGGCGATACTGTGTATACTGCTCAGTATACGGAAGAAAACGTTGACGAAAATCCGTATCAGTCTCCGTATAACAGCGACAAGCTCTTTACCATTGTGTTGCCGATCGTTGGCGCTGTGCTTACGTTGGGACTTGCGGTCTTCCTCTTCTATTATATCCGTAAGAAGAAATACGGAAAGGGCTGGAAGGACTTGGGCGAGGATGTTTCTCGTTTGATGGGTAAACTGAAGCCCAAATTCAGCAAGGCTTTGGGTGCCGTGAAGGGCGCTTTGATTCTCTGCAAGGACAAAACTGTTGCCTTCTTCCGTGCTTTGGTGGAAAAAATCAAACCGAACGACAAAAAATAACAAAAAATCTTAAATTTTATTTGTAAAAGATCGTGAAAACACTTGCATTATAAAT
>JBGVLA010000077.1:0-2992 GCA_045124015.1 Eubacteriales bacterium
TGGTAGCGCGCTACCTTGGGGTGGTAGAGGCCGCACGTTCAAGTCGTGTCACTCAGACCAAGTAAACGGAGGATGTAAATCCTCCGTTTATCTTTATTTTACAAGGGTTTTCCGCACTTTCGGGTGCGGAATTTTTTTATATCGTGCTCTAAAAAAATGCTCCGAAAACAGTGAAAAATCGAGTTGGTACATAATTTGGTACATAGGTTCAAACGGTACGTTTCACAGGTCGGTAGAGGCCACTGCCAAAAGAGCCTTGAAAACAAAGGATTTTCCCCGTTTTCTTGGTACAAAATTAAGCGCTAAAATGCGAAAGGAGCACAAAAAGATGGCAAACATTACACCAAAATCAAACGGAACGTACTTGATCCGCATCAGTTGCGGAAGCGACGCGGCAGGAAAGCCGATCAGCAAATCAAAAATTTTCAAGCCCTCCAAGCCCAACCTCTCCTACCAAAAGCTCAACAAAGAGATCGACGCCTTCGTAAAAGCCTTTGAGGAAGAAATCGAACTGTATGGTATTCAGCAGCGCCCCGACAGAATCCGATTTGCAGAATTCTGCGAAAAATACCTTGAGGTCAAGAGATCGACTCTCGCACCTACGACCTATCCCTTCTATGAAAGTGTCGTAAAAGAAATGCTGATCCCAATGTTCGGCACGATGAGGATGAGGGACATCCGCACACACCACATCCAACAATTCATTCAATACCTCTATAACGAAAAGCCTCGCGGGGACGGAGCTGAAGGACACATAGCTCCCTCCACCGTCAAACGCTACACAACGGTTCTCCGCTCTATCCTCACCCTCGCCTATAAGATGGAGTATATCGACGAAGACGTGGGCATCTCCCGCCGCATCGAATTTCCAAAGGCTGACACCCCGGAGGTCGAAGCCTTCACAATGGAAGAAGTCTCCGAAATACTGCAAGCAACCGAAACCGAGCCGATACACATACGAACGCTTGTAGAAACAGCGCTCTTCACAGGACTCCGACGCGGTGAGATTGTGGGACTAAAATGGGAGGACGTGGACTTGGATATGCAAATGCTCTCAGTAAAGCGAAGCATCTACAAGCCCAAAAACGAAAAGGCGCTTGAAAAAGCACCAAAATCTCAATGCAGTATCCGCACAATCGCAATTCCAGACCGTCTATGCAATACCCTGCGGGAATATAAGGAGCATCAAGAACGCCATGCCTCCTTCCTCGGCAATGCTTGGCAGAATCTCGGCTACATCTTCACCGAGGAAGACGGCTACGTGATGAATCCCCACACTCCTACCAAGCAATTCTCAAAATTCCTTAAACGTCACAATATCAGACACCTCAAATTTCACGGTCTGCGACATACAAGCGCCACAATGCTTCTCGCCAACGGATGCGATATCAAGACCGTATCGGTACGCCTCGGTCACTCAGATATCGAAACCACCAACATCTACGTTCACGCCCTGCAAAGTGTAGACAGAAAAGCAGCCAGCACCTTTGACAAAATGCTGAATACGGAGGTAATTTGAGATGAAGAACAAATATGAAGAACTCGGCGGCACCTACCGCGAGGAAAACGGATATCTTGTCCCCGATATAGAATTTCCAAAGCAGAAAGAAATCGGCAAGTGGGGTTTACTGCATTTAGGTTGGCTCAAACGGTTTCGTATCGCCCGTTACAACGAGTTGTTGATGTCGGGCGAATTGAACGAATATCTTTACAACGTCAACGAAGAAGCGCAAGAACGCTTCGAATCTCTGATAGTCGATCTTGCCGAATCTCACGGATTGACCGAGGAATTGAAAGCCTCAGACCAAATGAAATGGACGCGGCTTGCCAATTACGTTGCAAACGCGGCGAAAGAGATCGTGGAAAGTGAGGTAATATTTATATGAGGTCTATCCTTGAAGAACTGTTCTACGGCAACATCTGCCCCAACAACGATTGCAGAAGCCACGACAAGGAAACGAAACAGTTGATGGGGTATATCGCCGACCATCACGACACCCTGCTCTCTACTCTGAACGATCAGCAGAAAGAAATCCTTGAAAAGTTCGATGATTGCTATAACGAGCTGGCCGACATCAGTGAGCGTGAGATATTCACATATGCGTTCAAGTTAGGAATGATGATAGCCATCGAAGTATTACACAATTAACAGCAAGCCGCCCACAGATTTACGTCCGTGGGCGGCATTTTTTATAGATTCACTTTACACACCGCAATACCGTAGCTCGTTTCTTTCCGCTGCATAAATTCGACAGGTATCTTATTCATATACTGCTTATTCAGCGCAGAACTACCGAGGTAGGCTTCGATGTTAGTCACTGGCAGGACACACCAATCGCTGTTATAAGACTTGTTGGCGATATAGTATTCCGCGATGGTGGTCAGTACGTTCAGCGGAACACCGAGAGGTTGGATGCGCTCGATATATGCCATCTGCTCGTATGTAAGCTTAACTGACTCTCGGCGCAGAGCGCCAAGCTCCAAGGCATCGGCAATGGCGGCATCAAAGGACAACGCCCACTCCGCGCGTGTCGTTCCCGTGAAGATCGGCACTTGGTACTGCTTGACCTTATCTCCCCAACTCTCCTCCCATTGCTTGGTTCGTTCCGCAAGACAATGGAGGTGCTTGTTGACCTTGGTACGGTTGGCAGATATGAAATCCGCAACGGCGTGAACGTGGCGGTAATACCACCCTGCGCCGTTCTCATCCACAAGTTCCGGAAACTCCTCGTGATACTCTGCAAAGCAGGTCTTGAATTGCCATTCCGCAATCGGAGTGGCATTTTTCTTTTTGTCGGGCATACTGCACCACGCACAGAGCGCGCGTCGGACATACTCGATACGTTCACGCGGATCGCCGTTCTTCAAAGAACCGTCGGCATTATGAAAGAGATACCCACGGGCAAGGATGGTGAAAATGCGGGCAAAGCCCTTGAAATCCTTGACCATATCGGTGGTGAACCTACCGAGAAAGGTTGTATCCTTGCCGTTT
>JBGVLA010000078.1:0-28466 GCA_045124015.1 Eubacteriales bacterium
AGGAAAACGACACTGCAAAACAGTTAGTGCTCATAACGCATAGGGTCCACCCGTTCCCATTCCGAACACGGAAGTTAAGCTATGCGGTGCCGAAAATACTCGACGGGAAGCTGTCCGGGAAGATAGGGCGGCGCTAACACAAATAGTTGGTCTTCATAACGCACAGGGTCCACCCGTTCCCATTCCGAACACGGAAGTTAAGCTGTGCGGTGCCGAAAATACTCGACGGGAAGCTGTCCGGGAAGATAGGGCGAGGCCAACACAAATGACTCAGAGATTCTCTGAGTCTATATATTTTCCTCGATAGCTCAGTCGGTAGAGCGCATGACTGTTAATCATGATGTCACAGGTTCGAGCCCTGTTCGGGGAGCCAAAAGAAAACCCTTGAAAACACTACGTTTTTGAGGGTTGCTTTTTATCTAAAAATATTGAAAACTTATACATCCGCACCGTTCGGTGGAAATTCGTCTACCGAACAAACGAAAAAGCCCTGTAACAAGACAATTTTTTGCAAGGCGAAATAAAGTTTACAAAATCTAAGAAACGCCTAAACCTTGCTTTTCAAGAAATGTAGTGGCTTGCCGTCAGTTTTCATTGCTATTTTTGCAGACGCTTTAGCGGCAGAATGGAGATTATAATGAAAAAATTATTATCATTTCTTTTAATCGTCATATGTATATTAACTTTTTTTACTTCATGTGGTTATTCGAATTACATAGAAGGTATTGAAAATTTTAGCACGTTAGATTCCGATGTCTCTCTTTGTGGGGAACTGATCCCTACAGATTTTATTGAAAAATTCGAATATACCAATGGCAACTATCATTTTTCTACAAGCGAAAAATATCCGCTTATGTATGCTTGCGATCAAGCAATCATCTATTTCCAATATGATCCTGAGAACTACCCAGAAGCTAAAGAATACGCATTGGTAGAATTAAAAGTTGGAGAGAATGAATTTGCTGAACACAATGGATATCATTTTCATATGAATGAAAGCAAATTTGATGCAACCCGATTTCCGCATATGTTTAATTGCGTTGCGTATAATGACGCAAATTGCACATTAGTGTTTATAGGATTTGGTGTTAGTGTAGAATTGCATGAAGAAGCAGATATAGCAATCACCGATTGGGGCGCATTTTTAGAAAAGTATTTTGGCGAGTTCTATTCCTTTGAATAGTTTTTCATAATTCCTCTATAATATTACTTTGAAAAACTTTTTTACATAGGAAAAAATTATTGATTGGTGTTCAGCTGTCTATATATCGTTATGTTTTTTTCGAAGATAGTATAGAACCTATATATGTTGCAAAAACATATATGCAAGATCAGACAGATGCTTTTAGGAGAGTGCTTCAATGAGTATTTTTGAATTTATTATGTGGATTTTACATATTATATTTTCAGTTATTACCATAGGTGTTATGGTTGCGGTTGCTTTTACATATTTTATTGATGTAAACTGGTTTGAAAAATGGATAGATAAAAATAAAATATCTAAATTTGTTGAAAACTTTTTGATTTTTATTGGGGGTATATCTCCTACTATATCCATTATTACGGGTATAATATTGAAAGAAATCCTTGTTTGGTAAGGACATATTTTTTAGAAACCAATTACACGGACTTTCGCTATATTATATATTGCGCTCTTCTGAAAAAATCTAAACCGCGCGGTAAGGTAACACACCTCGAGGTCTGAATTGACCCGCAATTGCGCAGGGATAGCCTACGCTCGAGAAGTTAAAATGCCTCCATCCAATCGGATGGTTTTTCTTTTTGCCTTTCTAAACAAAGCCATCCTGCGACATCATGATTCATGGATTATATGCATACCGACTGAGCGGTGCGAAGTTGGTAGTTTACGAGAAAAAACAGCCTAAACGGCTGTTTTTTCGACGTAAAAGGCACGAAGCAAGCATTTTTGAAGGAAATCTATGATTTGCGCGCAAAAACGCTATGCGCTTTGCCTTACGAACGAAGTGAGTATTGAACTATATTGAAAAAATTTGATGTAAATAAAACAGGGTATAGATTTGTTTGCGTTTTTGCCGTGTCGACCTTGATGTGTTTGCGCAAAATATCGCGGTCTGAAGATTCGAGCCCTGCTTTTGCCTTTTTCCTCGTCGGACTTGATAGACCCTCTCTACGCAAAGTAGAAAATGGGTAACTTACGAAGCAAGTTATGAGTGCGCGAAGCGGAGGGGGCGCCTATTTGAAGATGACTCGCGTTAATGTTGCTTTTGATAATTTGAGGGAGTGGTTCCGACTTGTTTTAAAAACTCGCGATCGAAGGTGCGCAGGGAAGAAAAGCCGCAACACTCCGCCACCTCCTCGATGCTTTTGGTACCGTCCTTCAACAGACGTTTGCTTTCTATGATTCTCAGATTGTTGACGTACTGTCGGAAGGAAATGCCCACCTTGCGTTTGAACAGTTTTGAAATATAAGCATAATCATAGGCGATCGAGGCGGCGGCATCACGCAAAAGGCATCGACTGCGGAAATTTTTATCAGAGAAAAGAAGAATCTTGACAAGGATCTGATTTTCATTTTTCTTGGACGCATCAATGTACTTTCGGCCTTTATCGAATTCACCGCATATAAAGTAAGTCAAGGTCTTTTTATGGAAAATATTGTCTAATGAAATTGTTTGTGGCAGGAAACATTGAAATTTATTGTTTTCGGGGAGCTTATTTTGGGTGGTTTTATAAAAGCTTGTTACGAAATTTGGAGAAAATATGCATATTCGAATACGTCCTTGGGCGACAGTAGTATAAGAGTGAGGCTGCAGGGGAAATATAAGCACGGCTTCTCCCGGCTCAAGCAGATACTTTTGATCACTTATCGTGATCTCGGTAGATCCGCATATTTGCTCAACGTATTCAAATGAATGATGCAGGTGTAAAGGGAAGGTTATATTCATCATATAACGTATAACAAACAATGTGTCATCAATTGAGTTCTGAGATTCAAAAATCACGGTGCCATCTCCAAAAAGACTAATTTTGTCTTATATTATACTGCGAATCGTCTTGTGTGTCAAGTCTCGTTATGCTAAAATATAATTACCGGCGGATTTGTTTGAAATCCGCAGAGAGACAAGAGGTGAGGTGGACGATATGCTTTGGATATCTTCAACAGAGAATAAGCAATGGCAAGAGGAAGAGAATTTTATAAATGAAAAGGGAATAGAAATTGTTATTGGTGCAGAAAAGGGAAAGCCGATATACGGCTTTGGGGCTTGTTTCAGCGAGCTTGGCATCAAGGCGATCTCGTCATTGGACGGTGAAAAGCGCAGAGCGGTGTACGATGACTTTTTTGGGAAGGACGGTTGCGGTTTTTCTTTTTGTCGTCTGCCTGTAGGTGCTAATGACTTTGCCGAGAGCTGGTACAGCTACAACGAAGTCGAAAATGATTTTTCAATGGAGCATTTTTCTGTTGACAGAGACAAGAAATATCTCATTCCTGCTATAAAGGAGGCACAGGAGCGTTGCCCTGAGCTTAGTCTTTTCGCTTCTCCTTGGAGTCCGCCTACGTGGATGAAATTTCCCAAGGTTTACAATTACGGTAAATTTATTATGACCGACGAGAACCTGAAGGCATATGCTCTTTATTTCAAAAAATATCTGGAGGCATACGAGGCGGAGGGTATCCATATTTCCCAGCTTCACGTGCAGAACGAGATTTTTGCCAATCAAAAATTTCCGTCCTGCGTTTGGTCAGGAGAAGATCTGAGAAAATTTATCAGCGAGTACCTGATAGACGAGGTGGGGGACAAGACCGAAATATGGTTTGGCACGATAAACGGCCCCGAAATGGGTCAGTTGATGCTTACCACAAGGCACAACGGATTTCTTAACCTGATCATGCAAGACCCCAAATGTGCCAAAAACATCAGCGGCGCAAGCTATCAGTGGGCGGGCAAATTCGGCATATTGCAGGCGGAGGAGGACTACCCCGAGCTTAACCTTATCAACAGCGAGGTGGAGTGTGGAGAAGGCAAGAATACCTGGGACTATGCAATGTACAGCTTTGAGATGTACCGTCATTATTTTGCCCACGGCGCAAGAGCTTGTACCTATTGGAACATGGCGTTGGATGAAAGAAAAATGAGCTCCTGGGGCTGGTCGCAAAATTCCTTGATAAATGTTATAAATGGGGAAGTGGTCTATAATCCCGACTACTATATGGTCAAGCATTTTTCACATTTTGTAAAGCGTGGGGCTGTGATGTTAGAGACCCGCGGACATTTCAACACAAATACTGCGGTATTTAAAAATCCGAACGGAGAAAGAGTGGCTGTAATTATGAACCCGTTTGACAAAAACAAGACGGTTACGATTGAAGGGAAAAATTTTGTGTTGAAGCCTCGTTCGTTCAATTCGATTATACTTTAATTATCTACGGAATACGGTTCAAAATTGTTGGGGTAACTCAAGAAAAAAGCAAGTCGTAAGACTTGCTTTTTTATATCCAATCCGAAGGATTGGTATGTAATCACGATGTAGTCGTGTATGAAATTGCCGTAGGCGCATGGCATCACGCGACAGCGTGTATCTTTTCCTTCGGATTGATTCCATACAACACTTCGTGTTGATGCCATACAAGGCTTACGCCTTGATTCCATACCGCAGACAAGCTGCGGATTTTATCACGCTAAGGCGTGATTTTTTTGTTAATAAATCATAGAATTGCACAGAAAACATCAAGCCGACTTTATCGCACAGCAAGGCGCATAAGGTCGGCTTTGTGTTATTGATGCTATGATTTTCAAAGTGGATTGAATATCTTGCAATTTTAACCGTCCTATGCTATAATAACAAAAAAAGGAAAAATTGATATGAAAAAAATATTGACGGCTTTAGGCGCCATATCCGCTGCTTTGATTGCGATTTTAGGTATCATTGCTCTTGTTGGTGAAGTTATCGGAGCAGGAAATCTTTTTGAAGCACTTGCGAAAATCGGTATCACAAGAGGCGTATTTTATATCACGTTGCTGATTTCGGTGGTGATATTTTTGATTACCAATTTTATTGGCTCGAAATTTTACGGCGAAAAGAAAAAATAATATGATAGAGAGGTATCACGATGAAAATTACACATGACTTTCACGTTCATACGCATTTATCCATTTGCGCGAACGAAACGGCAACGGTAGAAAATTATATTGCAAACGCCAAACGCTTAGGACTTACCAAGATCGGGTTCAGCGACCATTTCGGTGATGGCAATATCCCCGGGGCAAGAGGCTTTTACCGCGCACATCCTTATGAACATAATGCCGAGCTGAAAGAAACGCTTGCGAATATCCATGAGCCCGATATCAAATTTTATTTCGGCTGTGAAACGGAATATCATACCCCGAAGCGTGATATTGCGCTCACCGAAGAAGAAGCGGAAAAATTTGATTTTATCGTCGTACCCAATTCTCATACGCATATGATCATGCCGAAAGAATACATAGGAAACTACGATAAACACGTCGAATTTATGATTCAAGCATATGAAGATATCTTGAATAGTCCTCTCAGCCGTTACGTTACGGCGATGGCGCATCCTTTTGATATCTGTTGCCATGATTATACCTCGGACGTTCTTATCAATATGATTCCCGATGATACCTTTAAGCGCCTTTTTGATAAGACCGCCGAAAAGGGGATCGCTTTTGAACTCAATATGGCATATTCCAAGACGATGACACCCGAGGATATCGCAAACGATTGTCGTATCCGTATGTTCCGTATCGCCAAGGAATGTGGCTGTAAGTTTACGTTTGGCAGCGACTCGCATAGTAGCTCGTATCATGATTTTTATCCTAATGCGGATATCCTTGCCGATATTTTGGGCTTGACGGAAAACGATTTGGCAGATATCTGTAAATGATATGTAGGGCGGCTTGCCCATGAGCCGCCGAAGGCTTTAATAGCTTCTGACTCCCTCGATGTGTAAAAAACGAATATTGGCATACCGATATGAGGATAAAGGCTTATCGAGCACATCATAGGAATGTGCCGCGACTAAAATTTCGGGAGCTCTCTGTACGATGACGGGGGTATGATAAAAATCACCGTCGCGCGAACCAAGCTGAATGATATCTCCGATTTCTGCCTCGTCCTCGCTTACCTCACGGGCGTATGGACCGACCGATTCGTTTTGCGTGAGAAAATTATATAGAAATTCCACGCCCGTCCATGATGCGGTACGCTCTGCGGATGAAATATAATACCAGCCAAAAACAGGAGTATAGTTCATCACGCCTGCGCCTGCATAAATACATTGCGAGGCGAAATTGGTGCAATCACCGCCAAGTTCGGAATAATCATAATAGGCGGGATTGCGCGAAAGCGCCCATTCTCGCGCATAAGCAACGGCGGCTTCACGGTTATATTCAAAAATTCTCAGTTGCATAAAAAATCTCCCTTGTGTTTTTTAACAGCATATGCGAAAAGCAGGTCATTTGACCTGCTTTTTGTATGCTAAAATCAAGATTGGGAGGGAACAGAGGGGAATGATGCAAGTGCATTTTCGATTTCGGGGAGCATATCTGCGAAGGCTTCAAACAAGTTTTTGGAATATTTCGTCGGAAAATCGTCCTTTGCGGAAAGATAAATGTTCTTTGCCATCGTATATTGGATGCGCGCTTTTTCGGTATCGCCTTGCTCGGCGTAATACTTGCCCATCTTCATGCACATGGAGATCACGCTTTCAAAGGAAAGCGAGCGCTGTCTGACGGCGGCTTCAAACTGTTCTTCGCCCTCGAGCAGGTCGGCGGCGATCTCAAGCTTTGTGAAATAAATTTCAGGGATGCGTTCAATGGCTTCCTTGCAAAGGCTATATTCTCCGATGGAATGATATGCCAGCGCCATGATGCGGCAAGCATCGTATTTTACATCGTCGTATTTCGTGCCGTCAATGAGCGCCTTGCAAAGGTCGATGACTTCGTTTGCACGCTCGGGATAGGGAATTACACACAAAAGATTATTGAGTATAATATCGTTTCCGGGGTATTTTTTCAGACCTTCACGGAGAATGGCTTCCGCTTTTTCGGGCTCCTTATCACGGCATTTCCATGACTTATGACAAATCTCCATGACCTTTTGCTCGATATCATACAAATTGAAATCGAAAAGCTCGTCGGTGGAAACGCCGAAAAAAGACGCAATGGCAGGAATCAAGGTAACGTCGGGAAGTGTGGTGTTCGTTTCCCATTTGGAAACGGATTGGAACGAAACGCCGAGAAAGTTTGCGAGCGTTTCTTGCGAAATGTTTTTCGCTTTTCGTAGTTCTTTGATCTTTTGTCCGAGTTTGATCATATGAATCTCCTTTGTTTGTGTTATATGAAATTGTTTATCATCAGCCTCGCCGTTTTGCGATATTTGGAGCTCTTCAAACTTTGGAGTAGACGAGACGATGGTTGCGGCGAATCGCCGCACGGTACCGTTCTTGATTTCAGTATACCACAAAAACAGAGAAAAACAATAACGCTGTATTTGAGAATTTTTCGCGTGTGAGGTGAAGATATCAGACGGTGCTTCAAAAAAATTCTTCTGGGGTTTTCATGATTTGAAATGTATTTTGTAATCATGAGGAGCGCTTGTTTTTTATTTTTTTCTATGATAAAATAAAAATAATTAAAAATTTTGCAATCAAATCCCCGTTTGCCACACTATATAAGTAACGCGGAGGTGAAGATATGAACGAAGAAAAAATGCAGGATTATGCGGAAAACTATATGGAGAAGGTGTTTTATTTCTGTCTGAAAAAGACGGGGAACAGCCATGAGGCGGAAGATCTGACATCCGATATTTCGCTAAGTATCCTTTCAGCGTTACGTCGCGGAACCAAGGTCGAGCATTTTTCCGCTTGGGTATGGCAGATTGCGCACAATCGTTACCGCATATGGGCAGAGAAGAAGCGCAGACATTCGGAAAACGTCGCAGATGCAGAGGGTTTTGAGGCTTTGGACGAACAGGAGGAACCTGCGGAAAGCATGATACATAGGGAAGATATGGCGATTCTTCGCCGTGAGCTTGCCTTTATTTCGTCCGATTATCGAAATATCGTGGCGATGTATTATCTCGAAAACCGAAAGGTGAACGATATCGCAGAGCATTTGGGGGTTCCCAAGGGAACTGTCGTTTCAAGGCTTCACCGCGCACGAAATCTCTTAAAGGAGGGTATGAGTATGACTCGAGAATTTGGAAAAAGAAGCTATCAGCCCGAGCGATTTCGGTTTTCCGTTATATGCGAAAGGCGGGGAGATTCGGGTCAGCCGTGGTGCTATATGAACGCTAAGCTCCACCAAAATATCTATTTGGAGGGCTATGACGACCCCAAAACGGCAGAGGCGTTTGCGCTGGAGCTTGGCGTGGCGTTGCCGTATATGGAGGACGAGCTGGAACGGCTCACAAGGGCGACGCTTCTTGTGAAAAACGGCAATCAATATGAAACGGCATTTCCCATCATCAGCCGTGATGCGCTTTGGAAGATTCACGTATATTACAAAGATCTGATGCCAAGGCTCGTTCCGCTTTTGGAGGAAAATATCGACCGCTTCACTGCGCAGTACAGGGAATCGGGACTTTCTTATTTTGGTACGTATCAGCCCTATGAGGAGGCGAAATGGACGCTTCTTTTGATGGTATATCGAGATCTATATACCATGTGTAAGGATTCCCCAAAAACACCGCTTGGCAATACGAAGCGTCCCGCGCGTGGGATCTGGGACGTATATGCGACGGAGGATGCGGAATTTTTACCATCGCAGGTTGGTTTTACCAACGTGGCAGACGGGCTATATCAATATTTGTTTTCGTATCGGGATATGGAAAAGAAGCGTCATATGCCCATCGCGGCGGAGGCGATCGCATTATGCAACCTTGTAAGAGGAGAGCCCTACGACAAGGCGCATATGGAAAAGCTCGTTTCATACGGCTATGTTGAAAGGGTGGGCAAACGTGATATCCCGAAAATTGCCGTTTTTTGCAGAGGATCGGATAAAAATTTCTTGGAATTTTGCGAAAAGCGGCAATTCAGCAAAACGTTTTCGGAGCACGCAAATGCAAGAAAAGCATTGCATGAAAGCATACTTGCGTTGCTTTCGGAAATGAACAAAACGGTGTATGATATTTTGTGTCATGACCTGCCGAAAAATATCCGAAAAAATGAGGAAATGATGCGCGCCTTGCTTCATACCTATTGCGGCTTGGGTGGCTCGTTTACGCTTGGCTATATCCTGGAAACTGCGCTTGCGGATGGTTGGCTTACTTATGACGAGAACACACCGCCGACGGTCGGCGTATACGTAAGGATTTGAGGTGGCAGGATGAAGATACAAAATATTCGCCGACCTATCGGTCTGTTTTTTCTTTCCTGTGCTTTGTTTCCGATCGTTTATGCCATTATCGGTGTGCCTTGGGCAATGCTGGCATCCATTACGGGGCTTTTGGGAAAGGTCCACGCTGCGCAATTCTCGATCTATTTGCTTTATTTTTTGCTGATGGGTCATCTTTTTTACGGTGGCAGTAAAAAGCAAAATCGATATATTTTTTCGTTGGAAAAGGGGAAAAGATACACCCTTTGGGAAGATTTTCGCCTGTTTCTTGCCTCAGAGGGCATTGCCGTGATGGGTGCATATGCCGTTTATTCTGTGCTTTGTTTTTGTCTAAAGGCATGGATTCCGGATACGGATATTCTGGTTTTGAATTTGCTCAAACTGGCGTATAACTTGCCGATTGCACCTTCTTCCATGATGAAAGCCCCTGTTTTTCTTGAATATTTGGTTTCGCTTCTTTCGTTTTGCGTGATATATACGTTTGTCATGATGTGGTACCGCGCAAGGATTCGGAAGAAATGGTGCTAAAAATATGAGCTTTTTTGTAGGGGAGCCCACGTGAGGGCTCCCCTACTACCTTGTAACACTTAAAAGTTAATTTTTTAGAGGCTCCCACTCCGGGGGAGCTGTCAGCGTAAGCTGACTGAGAGGGCAAAAACTCATAGAGAAAAGCCCTCTCCGTCGCGCTTTGCGCGCCACCTCTCACGGAGTGAGAGGCTTTTAGAAACATAAAGGGCTAATTGTTACAACATACTACGAAAATTCTTTATTTTTGAATCTTGATCTTTTGTAGTTCCCCATTGACCAGCGCCAAGACCTCATCGGGGTTCATGCCGAATCTCTTTGCGGCGTCGGGATTTTTGAGGATGTCCTCGGGCGTTTGGTCGTCGAGCATCATGAGCATGGATTTCTTCACCTTCATGCCCGAAACACTGCCGAAGGCATTTGCCAGAACCGTTCCCGCTTCCTCGCTTTGGAGAATGTCGCGTACGGAATCACGAACGGAATAAAAGCCTTCCTTGAACGTGAGCGTGATATCCGTGGGTGCGGTCTTATCGTCAAACCAGTTGGTAACGCCCGCTTCTCTTGGGTCTTCTTTGAGCGTATAATGCTCGGGAAGTTCATCTACGATTTCCAAAATCGCCATATCGGAAAGCTCACCTGCGGAAACGGTGATGGTATGCGTGCCTTTCACGATGGGAATGTTTTCAAAAACAAAGATATGATCGGCGTTTTTCTTGTCGATCTCAATGCCGTTTACGGACAAAATGAGCGTCGGCATATTGCTGTAAGCCTTAATGGTGATGGTATCTCCCTTGCGCTTGGCGTAGCGCTTACCGCAGATATGCACCATCGGCTCTGCCGTCCAGTAGGATTGGTAGAGATAGAACGCATCTTTTTTGATTTTGCGGTCAAAGGTAACGAGTCCCTTATTGTTTCTGCCCATGACACCGCCCTCGTTTCGGGCATCACAGCCAAAATCAAACATATTCCAAACATAACTGCCCCAAAGCCACGGACGTTCATACAGGATCTTTGCCATATGCTCGTGATAGAGCGCTTGGTATTCCTCGCTGTAATCGCCCATTTTCGGTGCATCGCCGTGATAGGTGAGGATGCCCTCGCATCCGTATTCGGAAAGACCGAGCGCACGCTTCGGATATTTCGCGTGGAATTGATCCAGCCATATTTCGTTATCGGTGAGCGTTCCGCCGTACCAGCCGAAATAATGATTGTATGCGACGATATCTGTGATGTGGTTCTGCTCGCTTTCTATGGGGAGCATGGAGACCTGTGCCATCGTGGAAAGGCGTGTGGGGTCGAGGTCATGGACGAGCTTGTCCAGCGTTTTTAGGTTTTCCGTGAGCTTTTCGGAATCTCCCCCGATGGTGATTTCATTGGAAATGCCCCAAAAACAGATGGAGGAATGGTTGAAATTCTGTTCGATGAGCTCATTCATCTGTGTAAGGGCGTTTTCGTGCGCTTCGGCAGTCGGGAGCATTTTGCTGATGAAGGGAATCTCCGCCCAAACGATAAAGCCGTAAGCATCGCAAAGCGCATAAAATTCCTCGCTTTGCTGATAATGGGCAAGGCGAACGGTATTTGCGCCGATCTCACGAATCAGCGTGGCATCGGTCATATGGTCCTCGTCGGAAAGGGCGTTGCCAATGCCGAGTTTATCTTGATGACGGGAAACACCGCGCAGGGGCGTGAGCTTGCCGTTTAAGAAAAAGCCCTTTTCGGGGTCAACGCGAAAGGTGCGGAAGCCGTGCTTGATCTGTACGTGGTCAAGGACCTCGTTGTGGCGGATCAGCTCTGCCGTTACGGTATAAAGATACGGGTCGAGTATGCCTTGCCAAAGATGCACGTTTGAGAGGGGCAGGGTGATCTCCCCATGCTTTGCGTCGGTGTAAAGCTCCGTGATATGGGCGCCGTTTTGGTTTTGAACGGTATAGCGGATGGTGTCGGCATGGTCGGGATTTTTGATCTTGCTTTTCAGATGAAGAAGCGCATCGCCGTTTTCTTTTACGTCTGACCATACGCGAAGCCCCGATGCGCACCAACAGCCCTCGTCAAAATGCGTTTCGGGCAGTTCGATAAATTTGGCAGGGCGGTGCAGACCGCCGTAAAACGTGAAATCTGCCATTTGGGGATAGATCGTATCACACGCTTCGTTTGTAACCTTGATGGCGAGCGTGTTTTTTCCTTTTTTCAGAAAAGGCGTCAGATTTGCGCGGAATTTGCTGTATCCGCCTTTGTGATGCGTAACCTCCATACCGTTCAGATATACGGTCGCATCGTAGCCTGCCGCGCCGAATTCCAAGGCGTATTCCATGCCGATACGGATATCGTAGACATTCAGTTCCTTGAGATACCAACAAGCGCCGCGATGATAATCCGCGCCGCCGTCCTGCCCGTCCTTGGCATTCCATGTATGGGGAAGCGTTACTTTTTTCCATGCTTTGTCCGCATAGGTGGGGATTTCTTTTTGCGGAGCTTTGGTAAAATACCAGTTGTGAGTTAAGATCGTTTCTTTACGCATGAGTGTCCTCGTTTTCTTTTTTTCTGGATTTTAAGATTTCAATATTTTCTTTGACTTTCTTTTTATTCAAGGGGTATAGAAAGGCAAGGCTTGCTCCCACGATGATATATAAAATGGCAGGGATCAGGGTAGCAATGGTATAAATGCCGTTTGTAACGGCTTCCGTTTGAATTTGTAAGGAAGAATCGAAGCCGATGAAGCCAAGTGCAAAGCCGCCAAGACCGCCCGCGAGCGCTTGTCCGATCTTCCGCGCAAAGGAATATGCGCCGTATATGGTCGCATCCTCTCGCACCCCGTTTTTGACCTCGCTATCGTCGATGATATCCGTAATGAACGCCCACATGATGAGATTAAAAAGAGAAAAACCGAGAAAGCCGATGATATTGACGATGATATAGACCCAAACGGAGCGGGTACGCATAAAATAAAGCAGGAAACACGAGACTGCACCGCAAAGACTGCCGAAAATACCGATCTCGCGTTTGCCGAATCTTCTTGTGAGCGGAACGGCAACGGGAGAAATGGCAAGCCCCGGGAGCATGCCTGCGGCACTCATGAGGGCGGCGCCGTTTTTGCTTTTGAAATAGTCGATAAACAGATATTGACTAATGGATTGCCCGAGAAGCTGTGCTGCCAAGATCGCAACCGTGGCAACGACGATACCGATGAGTGCGCGGCTTTTCAGTAATGCTTTGGCAGTATCCAAAGCGCTTGCGCGTGTTTTTTTCGCAGGGGCGATGGCAACGCGCTCCTCGGTCAAAAGATAACAGACGAGATAACACGCGACGGTGAGTACGGCAAGGATGCCTGCAGTGATCGTAAAGCGCGTTCCCTCAACGAGCTGATTGCCGTTTTCATCCGTGGTATAGACGAAAAGCGGAACGAGAACGCCCACGATGATATTGGCAAAGACTGAGCCGATGCTGCGGAAAATGGAAAGGGATGCGCGTCCGTCTGCGTCTTCCGTAAGCGCGGATGCCATCGAGCCGTAGGGAATGTTGATGGCGGTATAAAAAATACTGCCCCAAAGGAGATAGGTCGTGAACATATACGCGATGCGCAGTCCCATCGGTGCGCTTGCCACGGCGCTCTGATACATAAGAAAGCTGAAAAAGGCAACGGGAATGGCGATCATACGAATCCAAGGACGGAATTTGCCGTCCTTTTTGGCATGAGATTTATCGATGATGCGTCCCATGGTGATATCTGTAAACGCATCGAGAAAGCGCGCTACGAGAAAAAGTACGCCGACAAGCTCCGAGGCGATGCCAAGCACCTTTGTATAAAAAACCATCAGAAAAATGCCGGCAAAGGTAAACATAAAGTCGTTTCCGAGATTGCCGATGAGATAGCCGATCTTATCGCGCATGCCGAATGGGCGGGAATTTTTGATACTTTGATCCATGCGAAAAGCTCCTTTCTGTCTTTGAACCTTATCTTGGCATGATCTCTTTTTTCAATGTACCCGAAACGGCGCGGATTATACGGTTTTTCCTGTTGATTTTTTGAAAGAAAATCAGTATAATATATAATATACGCTATAAAAATGAATGATGATAGACAAAAATATGACTAAATCTTGAATATTGATAGCCTAAGCGGCAGAATGGAGAATATATGAAGGTATTGCTTATCAACGGAAGTCCCAGAGAAAAGGGTTGCACATATACGGCGCTTATGGAAGCGATCTCCGTATTTGAAAAAAACGATGTGGAAACAGAGCTTGTTTGGGTCGGCAATCAGCCTGTGGCAGGTTGTATCGCGTGCGGTGCCTGCGCGAAAACAGGAAAATGCTTTATCGACGATCAAGTCAATGACATCATCGAGCATTTTGACGAATACGACGGCGTGATCGTTGGCTCTCCTGTTTATTACGCAGGTGTTTCGGGACAAATCACGTCCTTCCTTGATCGTCTTTTCTATGCAGGAAGCCGTAAGGTCAAAGGCAAACCTGCGGCGGCTATCGTTTCCTGTCGCCGAGGCGGCGCGTCCGCGGCGTTTGAGATCATCAACAAATATTTCATGATGACCAATATGCCCGTCGTAACCTCTCAGTATTGGAATCAAGTCCACGGTAACACCCCTGACGAGGTGAAGCAGGATCTTGAAGGCTTGCAGACGGTTCGTGTGCTTGCGCAGAATATGATCTGGCTCATGCGTTCCATTGAAGCAGGCCGCGCGGCAGGCGTGGAATATCCCACATATGAACCTAAGCAGAGAACCAACTTTATCCGATGAAAAAGCATTTATTTTGCCTCGTAGCGGTCATGCTTGCTCTTTTTTTCATGACCGCTTGCGAAAAGAAATCGGATTATGAGCCTTCCTTTGCGGTTGGCGAGGGCTATACGTTAAATGGAGACGTTATTTCGGGAAAGGTCATTGGCGAGGAATATATCGACCTTTTCTCGGTCTTTACGACCTATGAGGATTTCATCATCTTCGGAGACAGCACGGCAGAAGCTTATCTGGAAAGCGGTATCATTCCGCTGAAGAAAGGGAACAATCATCTGGTTGTTCGTTTTATGCGCGATGGTGCAGAGCGGGAATATGATCTGGAGATCGAATATATTCCCATCCGCTCGTTTTCCGTGTCGTTTGTAAATCAAGAAAAGACCTATCATATCGGAGAAAAATTCGATAAAAGCACGATTCTCGTTTCCGCGGTAACGGAAGGCGGCGAAACGATTCCCGTGGAGAAGTATGATGCGGAATATGCGTTTTCTGAGCTTGGCGAAAGCGATGTCGGAATCGAGCTTGGTGGTATGTATGAAAGCCTTACGGTGATGGTAACCGAGGAATATTTGCCGACCTTGGACGGTGATTTTTCGGCAGACGGCGTTTTTTATGTTTTGCGTGGAGAAGAGGCGGTGCTTCTTTCCGCGGAAGAAGCTGACGGCTTTTTTGCCGTTCCGCGCGCCGTGATCTATAAAGACAAAGAATATGCGGTTACTGAAATTGCAAACGGTGCGTTTTCCCGCACCTCGATCACCTCGGTCTTGATTCCCGAAGGGGTGAAAAAGCTCTCCGCAAGTGTCTTTTTGGGCTGTGCGGCGCTTGATTCGATCGAATTGCCCGAAACGGTCGAGACCATCGGCAGACAAGCCTTTTCAGGTTGTGTATCTCTTTCGCGTGCGGAGCTTCCCGAAGGACTGGAAGCTTTGGAATACGGTACGTTTTCGGATTGCGAAGCCTTATTCCGCATCACCTTACCTGCATCTCTAAAGAGCATCGGTGAAGAGGCGTTCTCCGGTTGCAAGACGCTGAAAACGGTGAATTTTTCTCGGGAGCTGACGGAGATCGGTGTGAATGCTTTTTCGGGCTGCGAGGCGCTTTCCACGGTCATCCTTCCGAATTTGGAACGCATCGGTGCGGGCGCTTTCCAAAATTGCAGATCGCTTTCCGTTTGTGCGATCGCAGACGCGGTATCCATTGACGAAATGGCGTTTGTGGGTACGGAGGTTACGCTTTATACATCCATGACGGGAAGGGTACTTGCGTATGCGGCAAGCGCATCGATCCCGTATGTGATCGTAAGTGAGGAGGATCCTTGCCTTGTCAGACTTCCTGAAGCCTTTGCGATCGAGGAAGAATATCCTTATGCAGACGTTTTGGCACTCGTGCTTTTGAAAGATCAAATGTCAGCTTTGAAAAATTATGAAGTAACCTATGACAGCGATGCTTGCGGTTATCTTACCGCGACACTGACATGGGAAAATTTTTCTCATTCTTATACGATTTTTGTTTCCTATACGGAAACGGTGCTGACGGATACCGATACGCGCGGCGCAAGATACGAGCTTGACCCGATTCAAAAAACGGCAGTTTTGGTCTTCTTGCCTGAATACGTAAGACCCGGGAAGGTATATGAATCGAGATCGGAGGAACTTTTCATCGTTCCCACGGCGCTTTCCTGTCCTGATGGGTTGTATACGGTCGTAGGTGTCAAAGAAGGTGTCTTGGATGGCTGCCAAAACGCATCCTCGCTTTTCATTCCGCAGATGACAAAAACGGAATAAAAATTTTAAGATATTCCGCAAGGCTATTGACAAATTTAACGAAAAAGTCTATAATCAAAAGAATCATAATGTTACTATTCAATAAGGATTGGTTATCAATATGCAAAATATCACTTTTATCCCCACAACCGAACCGAAGCAAAAACCCGAAACTTCGAAGCTCGGTTTCGGTAAACATTTTACCGATCATATGTTTATCATGGAGTATGCACCCGATAAGGGTTGGCATAACGCCAGAATCGAACCCTTCAGAAATCTTTCCTTGCATCCCGCATCCACCGTATTCCATTACGGCGCTGAAATTTTTGAAGGTCTGAAGGCATACAAAACACCGAACGGCGACGTTCAGCTTTTCCGTCCGATGGAAAATATCGAGAGACTCAATAACTCTGCGGATCGTATCTGTCTTCCCAAGCTTGACCCCGAATTTGCGCTCGAAGCGCTTAAAAAATTTGTGGAAATCGAAAAAGAATGGGTTCCCTCCGATTTCGGTACTTCTCTCTATCTCCGTCCGTTCCTCTTTGGTAACGACGAAACGCTCGGCGTGCATACCATTCAGAACGCCGTTTATATGGTCATCGCTTGTCCTGTCGGTTCTTATTATCCCGAGGGCATCAACCCCGTTAAGATCATGATCGAAACCGATGACGTTCGTGCGGTTCGCGGCGGTACAGGCTATGCAAAATGCGGCGGTAACTACGCAGCAAGTAACCGTGCAGGTGAGGTTGCAGAAAAGAAAGGCTTCTCTCAGGTTCTTTGGCTTGACGGTGTAGAAAGAAAATACATCGAAGAGGTCGGCGCGATGAACGTTATGTTCAAGATCGACGGTGTTGTGGTTACACCGAAGCTTACAGGCTCCATTCTTCCCGGTATTACCAGAAAATCCTGCATTCAGCTTCTCCATGATATGGGTATTCCCGTAGAAGAAAGACTTCTTTCTGTGGACGAGCTTTTGGACGCGCTCAAGAACGGCAAGCTTGAAGAGGCTTGGGGCTGCGGTACTGCGGCTGTCGTTTCTCCGATCGGTCAGCTTTCTTATGCAGGCAAAAATTATACCATCAACAATTTTGAGATTGGTAAGACCACACAGGCGCTTTACGATACGCTTACGGCAATTCAGTGGGGCAGATCGGAAGACCCCTACGGTTGGACCGTTAAGATTTGATTTTCGTAAGATCACGAAAAGGCTTTTGATAGAAAAAGAGGACAGAGATTTTTCTCTGTCCTCTTTTTGTATATTTCTTTTCAAAGAATATAATCGGTGATGCAGTCGTACCAATGCACGAAGACCTCGCCGTTGACGATAAGACGGTCGTTTTCGGGGAGCTTTTCTGTCCACGGCTTGCCGTAACGCTCAAGTCCCCAATCGTTGCGGTTGAATCTGCGCCAAAGGATGGTTCTGCCGTTTTGGTCGAGATATTGCTCGGTCAAAATCTGATCTTCCATGAAGATCAAGCGAACGGTATCGTAGACCTTGTTGTTTATCGCAATGCTGTATCTTCCGACGATATCGGAAATATCGCCGCTTATATTGGCGGAAAGCGCTCCTTGATTTTCGGTGATGATGCCCTGTACGGTGCGATGAACGGGAAAACCGCAGTTATCTTCACCAATGCCGTATGCAAGAGAAAAGTCTTCATCCAAAAAGGTCATAAGCTTTTTTGCACCGTTTTTTTCTGCTTTGATCGCGCCCAAATAACGGCAAAAACGGTCGGTCAGTTGTGCAAAAATGCTTCTGTCGTCTTGGATTTCCGTTCCTTCGATATATTTTTTCTCGATTTCCACACCTTCTACACCGTGAATGATCACGGGCGTGGTTACTTGCAGGGTGTAAAATCCCGTCAATGTATTTTGCGGTTGGTCATACATACCAAAGGTGAGCTTTTCGCCCATGCGCGGAATGATGAGCATACCGGGCAATTCCTCGTGTTTCACATCAAACGGTGCTTTTTCGGATTTGGTAATGGTGTATTTGGGGAGAGATTTGGGTAATGCTTTTGTCATAACAGATGCTCCTTTCGATTCTTTTGGTGGGTAAGGATATGCTTTTTTGAAATTTTCTTTCGCAATATGCAGACGGCTTTTAACTGTTCCGAGCGGAATATCGAGCTTTTCGGCAATCTCCGCTTGGGGAAGTTCTTTCCAAAAATAAAGATACAGCATCTGCTTGTCTTTATCACCGAGCGTTTCCAAGGTCTCGCGCACGACGCTTGCTGCCGTTCTGCCGTTTTTGCCGTAAGCAAAGGATCTTTCAATGAGGTCATCGAGTGGGATCTCCATACGTTTTGCCTTTGCACGGAAATAGTCATTGCATTTGCTTTTTGCTATGCTGAGGATCCATGCTTTGAAGCTATCATGATTTTTGAGTGTCTCAAATTTTTGATATGCTGTGATATAGATCTCTTGCAAAACGTCGTCGGCATCCTCGGGCGGCATACGATATTTGACAAAGCGTTCAACGCTTCCACTGTGCGCGGAAAGCAAGACTTCAAATGTTTTCATTTGCATCTCCTTTCGTGTGTTTTCTTAGAATCGATTCTGCATATATAGACGAATCGGAGCGCCAAAAGGTTCATTTTTTTCGAAAAAAGTTCAAAAATTTTGCTTCCGTGATATGCGGAAGCAAATTTTTTTTATAAATTCATACGCCGCGCTCGTCAAAATCGGGGATAAAGCTTTCCTTGGCGGCTTCTCCGCTTTGCAAAAAGCCATTTGTGATGCCGAGTTTTTCGGCGAAATCCGTTACCTTTTTGTATTCATATCGGGTGAGCTTTCGGGAAAGCTCAGGGGTATCCTCAAAGGTTCGACAAGGGGTATATTGGCTCATGATGCTGATGTAAATATCATCTCCGAAGGTTTCATGAAGGTCGCGGAGAACGTTCATGGAGTCTGCGGTATGCGCGGGAAGCACCAAATGACGCACGATCATGCCCTTTTTCATCATGCCGTCCGCGTCAAAAACAGGTGTTCCCACTTGGCGGAACATTTCTCGGAGCGCTTCTCTTACCACACTTGGATAATCCGGTGCAAAGGAAAATTTCTTCGCCAAAACGGGGTCGAAATATTTATAATCGGGGAGATAAATATCGATATAGCCATCGAGCATTTTGAGCGTTTCGGGGCGTTCATAACCGCTGGAATTATAAACGATGGGGAGCTTCAGACCATTTTTGCGTGCGATATCGAGCGCTTGGATGATATGCGGGGTGAAATGTACGGCGGTTACGAGATTGATATTTGCGGCACCCATTTCCTGCAATTCAAGAAAGATTTCTGCAAGACGCCGGATGGTGATCTCCTTGCCGTGATGCTCGTGGGTGATGTTATAATTTTGACAATAGATACATCCGAGGTTACAGCCCGTAAAAAAGACTGTTCCCGAGCCGACGTCGCCCGAAAGACAAGGCTCCTCCCACATATGGAGCGAGGCGCGCGCCACGCGGAGAATATTCGATTCTCCGCAAATTCCGCGTGCGTTTTCACGGTCCACACCGCATTTTCGGGGGCAAAGGGTGCAATTCTGATAGTGCTTCATTCGAGCTCCTGTTGCTTCATCCAAACGGACATGACCAAGCTATGAGGCAGGAGCTTGACGAGAAGCGCTTGCCCTCTTGCCTTAAAGCCGTACATGCTGACGTCCTTGCCCTTTTTGAGGTCGCTCCATGCGCGGGAAACGATTTGCTCCGGCGTATACATGGCAATGTATTTTTTGACTACGCGCTCCTTGTCTTCATCGATGGCGCGGTCAAAAAAGTCGGTCTTTGTCCAGAAAGGACAAACCGCCATGACGGAAATGCCATCTTTTTTGAGTTCACGGTTCAGCGCACGGCTGAAGCTCAAAACGAAGGATTTCGTCGCGCCGTATACGTTGATATAGGGGATCGGCTGGAGCGCCGCCACAGATGCGATATTGATGATCTTCGCACCCTTTTCCATATAGGTGATCGAAAGTCCGCACATGGCAAGCACCGCTCCGCAGTTGAGGTCCATCATATTGAGATTATCCTCCACAGAGGCATCCATCGTCGCGCAAAATTTGCCGTATCCGCTGCAATTGATAAGCAGTCGAATATTGGGATTTTCCATAGCGAGCAGAGTTTCATAGGTCTTGAAGCTTGCCTTATCGGAAAGGTCAAGCGCGATGGGCTTTACGGGAAAGGGAATGACGCTTTTCAAGGCTTCCAGACGCTCTTTGCGGCGTGCAATGACCCAAACCTCGTCAAAATTACCTTGATCTTTTAAGGTTTCAGCGAATTTTTTTCCGATGCCGCTGGATGCACCGGTGATGACGGCGATGTTTTTCATAAAAAATTCCTTTCGATATATTTTTTTGCGCGAGAACCGAGCAGAAAACGAACGTCCCCTGCGATAATCTCTGTGGCGAACGTGGTTTCCATGGGGATTTGACGGAGTGTGATCTCCTCTTTTTTCATGGCGTAACAGCCGAGGTCCTTTTCGACGTGCATAAAGCCGTGAAGCAGATTTGCCGTGATGCGAAGCTCACCTTCTGCAATAAAAAGGCAAATATCATGATTTTTGAATTTTTCATCGCTTGCTTCATAGCATTTCGTAACGAGGATCGGCTCGCTTACGCCATAGTATTGCCGTAAATGCGCCGTGGCATTTGTCAGCATCTGACGTTTTATCGTCGTTTGAGGCTGATATTTATCCCAAAAGAGAATTGCGGTGAATGCGGCGACGGCGAAGCTGAATAAAATGGCGGCGATAAAAAGGATCATTTTGAAAATTTTATATACGATAAACAAAACGATATGGTCTGGCGCACGGGTAAGATTGATCAGAAAGATCAGCATCGAAGCTACGGCTATCGTAACGATGAAAAAGACGATATTTCCTAAGCTACTGAAAAATTTCGCTTTTCGGTATTGTCGTTTTTCTTCCTTGGAAAAGGCGGCAACGATGGCTTTTTTTGATTTTTTATCGCTTTTTTGCAGATTTTGATATTTGAAATAACGCATGATGACCTCCTTTTCGGGGTGGGCGATTCGTGAATCGCTCCTACGGTTATTTTGCTAAAATGATATCGATGATGGGCATTGCGAGAAGTACAAGACCGATGGTGGTGAATAGAATGCCGCTTATGATAAGACGGATCTTTTCTGTTTTCGACCATGATTTATCCATTGGATTTGGGTTTTGTCGATGTAGAATTTGTAACATACAATGCGCGATGCGAAATTCAAAGATCGCGCCTAAAAGATGATATGCGCCTAAAATGAAAAAATTGAGTATGAAAACGGAGAGAAAAATACGACCGTTCCACTTTATCGTAATCAAGGCAGATACTGCAATCCATATCGGAAAGACATATGCCCAGAAATATGCCAATAAAACGGTGATGGTGCTTCGCATTTGAGAAGATCGTCTTTTCATATATGTCCTTTCAATGGATAAGATCGAGTTGATATCCGTTTTTTGCAATGAATTGTTTCAGTTCGTTTGTTCGTTCTGCTTTTTGGAAGATAATTTTGGTTTTGATTTCAGGTGTATGGAATGTGATGGACTTGTCGCTTCCTATTCCGATATGTGAAAATTCGTGATTTTCCGCGCAGAGAGAAAAATCAATGAAGTGTATCCGTTCAAATTTGTCTTTGTATGTAATGCCATCCGTTTCCCAATTTATGAGTTGTTTCTCGAAAATTGTCAGCTCGGAAATATCATTTCGTTTTTCATGGACAAATTCCACTGCAAGCGGATAAATGTTATTTCCATGATACGTTCCTTTTTGCAGTATGCCGTTGGCAGATAAAGAAAAAGTATATTTTTTCTTTTTGATGGTGAGGGTATCCTCTCCATATGTAAGATCGATCTGAAAGTTATTAAGCCTTATGTGATCTGTGGCAATCGAAAGATCATCATAAAGGGATTGCAGATCGTTGTAGATTTTGGGCTTTGGGAGAGATTCTTCTTTCGCGTCTTTGAGATTCTTTTGTTTTTTGAACAAAAGCACGATGAGGCTGATGATGGCGAGCAAAGGTAAAACGACACAAAGTCCGAGAAGGATCATTAGGTCTTCATCCATCATATCGGAATTGGAGATACCGAAAAGAGATGCCGCTCCAATGCCGATGATGAGTAGGAGTAAATAAAAGAAAATTTCAGCAAACATCTCTAAAAAACCGTTTTTGAGTTCTTGACGAAGCTCTTGGCGGCGAAGCTTTTTGAGTGCGGTGGCAAGGTCTGTGTGAGTGGATCGTTTTTTCATGTAAATTTTCCTTTTGTCATGGTTATATGCTCCCGAATTTTTGTGAGCAAAAATCCGTAGGGCGTTTCTGCATCGATGGGATATATCGTTTCGGGGTCCGGCTCGGTGTCGCTATATCCGATGGCAAGCTCATTTTCGGTGAGTTGCACGTTCAGATCATACGATTTGTATCTGCCTTGGATATCGATGCATTTTTCGGTATCGGTTAAATCGACGTGAATTTCTATGGCATCAAGTCCGAGAGATTGCAAGCCGGTTTCCAGTGTTCCATCGACATAATACTGTAAGGTGCGGTCAAAAAGGGAGTTCGGTTCGGTTTTGTTTGCAAGGTAAATCTCTGCTTTTTCTTTCTTTTTGATGTGATATATGGCATATATCACGATGAAAATGCAGATGGTAAGGAAAAAAGCAAGAATACAAATGACTTCAAACGGAATATCGGTCAAAAGTGAGATGACGAACAGCATTGCGGCGAAAAGAAGTCCAAATGTGAGTGCTCCAAATCGTTCCGATAACGCGGGCAGGATATTGCGTTTTTTCTTCTTTTGTTTCATGTTGCCTCCTTTTGGTGGATTTGTCCGAGATCCAAACGGCAATGCCGTTTGCCTTGCGGGTTTCGACTTCGCGCCGCGTCATCCTGAGCGAAGAGCGCAGCTCGGAGTCGAAATTTTGCGTTAGCAAAATCGCAAAGCGGGATCTCGGCGCTACGCTCAAGATGACACGGACAAAGATTCTGCGTAATCTTTCCAAGTAGAATTATGTGTTTCAACCAAATGATTCTTTTTATTTCTTGACCAGCCTTTGAGTTGTTTCTCTCGTGAAATTGCATCTTGTGGATTTGGAAATTCTTCAAAATATACCAGTTTATGCACATGATATTTTTTTGTAAAACCATCTATTTGTTCTTGCTTATGTTCACGAATCCGACGTTGTAAATCGTTGGTAACGCCGATATACATGACTTTGTTCGTTTGATTTGTGAGAATATAAACGTAATACATTTTTATTTCAAAAATTCTTTGATTTTGATAAACGTTGGCTGTCTTTTACGATAAAACGCGACCTCATGAAAGCCGACAGCTTCCAAAAATGCGGTTGCCTCACGAAAACCGCTTGCAAGGTCGGTGGTTTTATGTGCATCGGAGCCAATGGTGATGATCTTACCGCCAAGCTCACGGTAACGCTTCAAAATTTCGGGATGGGGATGGGCATAACCAAGTCCATAGCGAAGTCCCGAGGTATTGATCTCGATACCTTTGTCCTTTTTGATCAGAGCAAGCAAGATTTCATCAAGGATTTCTGCAAATTCGGCGTAATCGATATGCTTTTCCGCATAACCACCGTAACGCACGACATAATCCATATGTCCGTATACGTCAAATTCATCGTAAAGACGGATATTTTCCAGCATTTCATGGAAATATTGCATATAGGCTTCCCGTCGGGTCAAGCCCTCGAAAAAGCTCTTATCATATGCCATATCCTTTTTACGGGTGATATGCGAAGAACCGATGATGAAATCAAACGGATATGCTTTGACCATCGATCTTACTTGCTCCGTGATATGCGGTTGCAGACCGATCTCGATGCCGAAGTTGATGGGGAAATCCGTTTTTTCTTGGATTTCAAGAAAGGTTTTATGATATTTTTCCACATTCAATGTGGAAAGCTTGGTTTCGATACCGACATAATCATCATAATGTTCGGTAAAGGTGAGTTCATCGACACCCATTTCGGGTGCGACGGCGATATATTCGAGAATCGAGGATTTTCCGTCATGGCTGACGGTGGAATGGAGATGACAGTCTTTCATATATGCCCTTTCTGTTTAATCAATTTCCAAAACACGGATATCGGTGCAGGAGGTTGTGATCTGCGGAATGGTTTTTGTGAGATAGCCGCTGTAATTCAAATGAATATGACCTGCTACGATGGCTTTGATGAGCGGTTCGGTTTTGATATATTCCACGGTTTCTTTTGTGATATCATCGGCTTTTTGCTGGATGAAGCGGTCAGCGGGATAATCCTGCATGAGCTCTTCGGGAACATCCACGAGATATGCACAGGGATTATTGGCACGCATGATATGATAAAGCGGCATTTCATGAATGGGATTGTGCATCAAAAGCACGATGGGAAGACCTTTTTTTGCTTCTTCCTTGAGAAAAGCAAGCTGTTCTGCATCGAAAAGATAATAACCGTTATCGAGCGCGACAAAATTCACGCCGCCAACCACACGGGAGGACATACGGATATCATTTTTGAAGGCTTTCTGTACCGTTTCAAGGCTTTGATTGCGATATGCAACGTCTTCCTTTGCTTCACCAACGTAAAGAGAAAATTCATGATTGCCTGCCGCCATGAAAACGTCATTTTCATCGGTATATTGCTTGGCAAATTCGAGATTGGCGACAGAAACGAAGTCGATGAGGTCGCCTGTATGTAAAATAGGCGTGCCGAGTTCTTTGGCGGTCTTGCTTGCCAATTCCAACGTAGTCTTGGGGTCTGCAAATACACGGGTGCGCTTGATGCCGAGTGTTACTTTGCGCTCATTATCGCGCATATCGGCAAGACACAGGTGGGTGTCGGTCATATGGACAAGACGAATGGGGGTGGGAAGACCGATATGAATAGGGGTTTTGATGATGGACATGATGTTACCTCTTTTTTATTTTATTGATGGTTTAGCAGGGATACTTTTTGATGAAATTTGTATTCTGATAACAAACAAGGGCGATTTTTTTATGGTTTGTTTTTGTATTTCCAATGGATGATATCGTTGCTTATCGGATTTTCGTTTTTCTTGTTTTTTTCGGGATTTGAGGGACATTTTTAGGTTTTCCTTTCTTCGAAATTAGTTGCTTTCAACTGTTAAAAGAAAATCCAATGCTTTTTGATATTTTTGTGTGCGTTTGATTGCCCACTCATCAATCGTATCCAAACGGGAAAGATCACTGTTATGACGGAGGTCGGCAATTTTGACCTTGGTTGCAATCGGATTTTCTGCAATTTTTTGAACGTATTCCATATAGGAAACGGATTCTTCATGGGTTAGAAGCTTGAGCACTTCCAAAATTTCATGAGGAAAGCCCATTTTTTGCAGGTCTTGCCATGTGTGGTCGGTATCTTCTATCACGTCATGAAGAAGCGCACATACGGTCGTATATTCATCGGTCATTTGCTCCGCAAGATGAAACGGATGAAATACATAAGGAAGCCCGGTTTTATCGACTTGATCTTTATGTGCTTCAAAACATAATGTCAAGGCTTTTTTGGTTAGTGGGGTGTAGAGCATGGGAGTCCTTATAAATTTCCTTTCGCTGTGGTGATGTAGGAGATGAGCAATTTGCGAATTTTACTGCATTTGTTAAAGAGATCGGTATATTCTGTTTCGGTTATCATATGCGTGTCCTTGAATAATCCGAGCCAATAATCTGTTTCGTAACATTCTTTAAGTGCAATTTGAAACTTATTGATAAAATCGGCTTTGCTTGCTGCGTAATTGGCTTCGTGTATATTTGCCCCGATACTTGTGCCACTTCGCAAAACTTGGTTCAATAATACGTTACTTTTTCGATTTTCTTTAATATCTGTGCAAAGATTGACGATATCAACCGCAAATTGCTTTGATAAATCGATTAAAACATTTTCTTTCATTGTAAACTCCAAGTAGAATGATTTGACGGCGATGCCGTCATGAATTGATGCTCACCTCGCATCATGATTTCTCGCGCTATCGCGCTCCATGAATTGAATTGCAACCTCAATGCGCCGTAGCGCAATTCATGCCATAGGGCAATTCATGGCGAAGCCAATTCACGCAACCGCAAGGTTGCAATTCATTGTTGAAACGGTTATTTGTTAAGACAAATAACCGTTTCGACTTGTGTATCATTGTCCAAACTTATTTGCATATCTTCCTCAATGATCGGAAGCTTGAATTTGATGGATTTAAGCCACTGACCGTTCGGCTGGCGTTCCTCGTAAATATGGACTTCGAAAATCAGCGATTCCATGATCTGCCGTCTTTCCTGTTCGTCCATGACCGCATACAGCTTTTCAAAATAGATCAGCACCTTGTAGATATTGTCGGCAGTCAGCTTTTCCGCTTCGATTGCCGTTTTCTTTGCTCTGGCTTCAATCAGCAGGCTTTCCGTATCCTCGATTTTATCATACATCTTGTAAAGGCGATCATCAAGGTCTGCCTTGCGCTTGATGTAGTGCTTATCGTCGGGGTCAAGAGTATCAATTTCGTCAATCAATCTGGACTTGATGGAATAGCTTTGGCGAAGCTGCTTTTCGTAGTTGGCGATCTCCTGCTCGATAGCGGAGGTATCCACCTTCATGCTGATTTTCTGCTGCATCAAAGCGGCAAACTTCGGATTACTGACGAGCTTAGTAATTACCTCCGCAACTGCGCTGTCCAGCAGTTCCTCGTGAATCTGTTTTTTGTAATCGCACTTGTGACCACGGGTCATGTTGCGGTGCTTACAGCCATAGTAGAAGAAATCCTTGTATTTACTGCCGTCTGCCTTGTGCTTGACACTCTTGTTGCCGTACATTCCGGCTCCGCAGATCGGGCATTTGAGCAAGCCTGTCAGCAGATGCACCTTGTTATCCTTGCCGTGATTGACTTTCTCGTACTTCTTCGCTTGTGCAAGCAGCTTCACTTGTGCATCGTGCCAGAGTTCTTCGGAAACAAGGGCTTCATGCTGACCATCGACCAACAGGTAATTGTCCTGCTCTACCAAGCGATAGTCGTTTCTTGTGCCATGCACCTTTTCCGTTCTGCGTCTGCCGTAAGCGATCTTGCCGCAGTACACGGGATTCTTTAATATTCTGCGAATAAGAGCCGCATCAAACAGGGGATTCTTGCCGTTCTGTCTCTGGATTTTCCCGATGCCGTGATTGGCAAGATATTTTGCAAGACCGTTTGCACCCATGTCGGTATGCACATACTGGTCAAAGATAATGCGAATTGCTTCGGCTTCTTCCTCATTCACATACAGCTTGCCTTTTTCAAGCGTATAGCCGTAGGGAGCAAAGCCGCCATTCCATTTGCCTTCACGGGCTTTTTGGATTCTGCCCTCCATCGTCTGCACACGGATATTCTCACGCTCGATCTCAGCAACTGCTGACAGAACAGAGATCATCAGCTTTCCTGCATCCTTAGAGGAATCAATGCCGTCCTCCACACAGATCAGATTGACACCAAAATCCTGCATCACCTGCAAGGTGGACAGTACGTCTGCTGCATTTCTGCCGAAACGGGAGAGCTTGAACACCAGCACATAGGAAACACCATCCTTGCCGGATTTGATGTCCTCCATCATGCGGTTGAACTCTAATCTGCCCTCGATGGACTTACCGGATTTTCCGGCATCCTCATACTCACCGACAATTTCATAGTCATTGTAATCGGCAAATGCTTTCATTCTGGCTTTCTGAGCATCCAGAGAGTATCCATCAATCTGCATCGTGGTGGATACTCTCGTGTAAATATATACTTTTATTTTGTCTTTTTTCATATCGTTATCCTCATTCGTGCCGCTGTATGCGACACCGTTATGTAACCCCTACTCCGAAATCACTCTCAGAGTAGGTTTGGACACTCATCACACGTATATTATATCATGCAATGTCTGTCTTTTCAATAGATACCGCAAAAAGTTTGGAATTGTTTACAATTTCATTCTTTTCGCTGTCCAAACAAATCGGCGGCTCCGGAAGATTATCAATATCCAGAACCGCCGCATATTTCTCTATTAAGTTGGCAAGTAAATCGGCAAAGCCGTTCCATTCATCCTTTTTGCGATTATCTATAATGGTGTACCTCCTGCTTT